>JAFUKK010000281.1 GCA_017473665.1 Lachnospiraceae bacterium | reverse complement strand
CCAATGCGGCAGCGGCAGAGATGCGGGAGCGTATTGCAGCAGGCATTGCAAGGCGTCTGGAGGAGGAACCGTCGTCCGAACATTTACAGCGTCAATCTGCCCTGCTACATAATGCCCAGATTACTACCATTGACAGCTTTTGCCTGTTTTTGATTAGAAATCATTTTAATGAAATCGGATTGGACCCCGGCTTCCGGGTGGCCGATGAAGGAGAAGTAAAGCTGTTGCAGCAGGAGGTCATGGCAGAGCTTTTGGAGGACGCTTTTGCAGCAGAGAATCCTGCCTTTTATGAGGCGGTGGAATATTTCTGTCCCGGAGGAAGAGAGCAGGTGCTGGAGGAGCATATCCTGGATTTGTCCCGCTACGCATCCAGCTTTCCCTGGCCGGAGGGATGGTTAAAGGCCCGAAAGCGAGACTATGAGGCGGGCACCGAAGAAGAACTGCTGGCCAGTGACTATGGTCGATTTTTAGATGCTCATGTGCGTAAGCTGCTGCAGGGTGCTTTGAATAAACTGCGGAGCGTCCAAAAGCTCTGCGAACAGCCCGATGGTCCCTATATGTATGGAGAATTGGTGGACCGGGAGCTGGAGCAGCTGGAGCGGGTAATGGCGGCCGGTGATTTTCAGCAGATTGGTTTGCGGCTGGAGGGGGTAGAATTTTCCCGTCTGCCCACCAAAAAGGATGACAGTGTGAATCCTCTTAAGCGGGAATATGCAAAGAATTTACGGACGGAAGTAAAGGATACCTTGAAGGAAATCAGTACCCGGCTGTATGCCACTCCCCTGTGGCTGGCAGTCACCCAGGGGCGTGCCTGCGTGGGGCCGGTGAATACGCTGTTGGATCTGGTGCTGGAGTTTCGTGCCCGGATGAAGGAGAAAAAGCAGGAGCGTAAGATTCTTGATTTTTCCGATATGGAGCATTACGCCCTGGATATCCTCTTGGAGCATAGTGAGCCTGATGAAGAAGGAGTGGTGACCATGGCACCCAGCCGGGTGGCCTTGGAGTATCGCCAGTTCTTTGAGGAAATATTGATTGATGAGTACCAGGACAGCAACCACGTGCAGGAGCTGCTGCTTAGTGTGATTTCCGGTGAGGCGGAGGGACGCTTTAATCGTTTCATGGTAGGAGATGTGAAGCAGAGTATTTACAAATTCCGTTTGGCAGAGCCGGGGATTTTTCTGGAGAAATATGATTCCTACAGTAATGAGGGCAGGGAAAAATGCAGAATTGATCTGTCCAAAAATTTCCGAAGCCGGACGCAGGTGGTGGATTGTGTAAATCAGGTATTTCAGCGGGTGATGAACGATGAGACCTGTGGCATGGCATATGATGAAAAGGCCATGTTGTACCGGGGAGCAGATTATTATCCGGAAAACACCGGCTGTGAAACAGAGCTATTGTTGGTACAGAAGCCGGACAAGGAGGCACAGCTGGACGTAAAGGGAGCAGAGGCCCTGGCCATTGCCCAGCGGATTCATAGGTTGAAGCAGGAATTCCGGGTAATGGATAAGGGCAGTGGTAAATTGCGTCCGGTGCGTTACGCGGATATGGTAATCCTGCTTCGGACCACCAGTGGATGGGACGAAGCCTTCAAGAAGGTATTGGAGGAACAGGGGATTCCTGTTTATATTACCTCCAAAACCGGCTATTTTGCGGCTACTGAGGTGCAGGAGGTGCTGCAGCTGCTACGGGTCATCGACAATCCCTTGCAGGACATCCCTTTGTATGGAGTGATGAAGTCCCTTTTTGGCGGCTTCTCGGAGGAAGAGATTGCGATTCTCCGGGCCGGTCAGAAAAAACGTCCTATGTATGAGGCTCTCAATTGGTATGTACAAAGGGGAGAGACGCAAGAGGATAGACCGGGAGCGGAGGAGGAACAGTTGAAAGACCGGGTGGGTGTATTTCTGGACAAGCTGAAGGCTTATCGGAGTTACGTAACCTATTTACCTATCCGGGATTTGATACAAAGACTTTTACAGGACCATGATTATTTCAATTATGTGGCAGCATTGCCGGGAGGCAGTAAGCGTCTGGCCAATGTGGAGATGCTGTTGACCAAGGCTTCTGATTTTGAACAGACCAGTTATCATGGACTGTTTCACTTTGTGCGTTATATCGAGCAGTTGGAAAAATATGATGTGGATTATGGAGAGGCGGACACCCTGGATGAGAATGCAGATGTAGTGCGTATCATGAGTATCCATAAAAGTAAAGGTTTGGAGTTCCCGGTAACCTTTGTGTCGGGACTTTCCAAAAGGTTTAATATGCAGGATGCCAATCAGTCCCTGATTGTAGATATGCAGCTGGGACTGGCCTGTGATTATGTGAATCTGCAAAGCAGGGTGCGTAACAAAACCTTTCGGCGGTTGGCTGTATCCCGCAAGCTGAAGGAGGATAATCTGGCAGAAGAACTGCGTGTGCTTTATGTGGCTTTTACCAGAGCCCGGGAAAAATTAATCCTCACCGCAGGGCTGGATAAGGCTGCTGAGAAATGGGAGGCCTATAGAGAAAATCCTGTGGACAATTTAGGGTATGGGGATTTCTATGGGGCTGGTACTTATCTGGATATGCTTTTGCCTGTGCTGGCCCATACGGATATACAGGTGCAGGTGCTGGAGGATATGGATTTACAGGCAGCGGCCTTTCAGGAACAGGGGGGCATGATGGAGCGTAAGGAGCGACTGTCACAGGCCGGGAATTATGCGGATAAGGAAGCCTTGGACCGCCTGCAGCACATGCTGAATTATACCTACCCTCATAAATGTCTGGAAAAGCTTTATACCAAAACCACCGTATCGGAGCTGAAGATTGCGGCCATGGCACAGCAGGATGAAGCTGCCTACCATGCCTTTGAGGAGCAGGAGATTGTACCTTATCTTCCGGGCTTTCGCAGGGAGCAGGAGAGTGTCAGTGGTGCTGTACGAGGTAATGCCTACCATAGGGTAATGGAGCTTCTTGATTTTCAGCAGGTATTGGGTAGTGTATCGGAAGGCCCGGTAACAGTGGAGGAGTATTTGCATAGCTGGGAACAGAAAGAATACAGGCAGAAGGTGGCGGCTGCCCTGAGGAAGTTCCTGGAACAGCTGGTAGCAGAGGGGCGCCTTTCCGGGCAGTACTACCAGGCAATCAGACAGGTTAAGCTGTTGCATTTCCTGAGTACGCCTTTGGCCTATCGTATGTGGGCGGCTCAAAGACGAGGAGAACTCTACCGGGAGCAACCTTTTGTATACGGGGTGGATGCTAGCCGTTTGGGTGAGGAATTCCCGTCAGGCGAGAAGGTGCTGATACAGGGTATTATTGATGTTTTCTGGGTAGAGGATGGACAGATTACTCTACTGGATTACAAGACCGATGTGGTAGAGCATATGAAACAGCTATGGAATCGTTATGGTACCCAGATGGATTATTATGAGGAAGCACTGAGCGGTTGCATGGAAAAAACAGTAAAAGAAAAGATTTTATATTCCTTCTACTTGGAAAGATACGAAGAATAGGGTACAATAGGAGCAGAGGAGTGCAGAGTCTCCTCTGCTTTGTATTTTTGAGCGTGTTAGAAAGGTTTTACATTATGATGGAACAAAATGTAGGAATTGTACTGGAAGGCGGTGCCATGAGAAATGTTTTCTCCGCAGGGGTGCTGGATTTCTTTTTGGATAAAAAGATTGAGATTCCCAATATATTGGCTATTTCCGCAGGTGCTTATGTGGCGATGAATTATGTAAGCGAACAGAAGGAGCGGGTGCTGAAATCATTGGTGGAGCCCTTGGAGGAATATAAGTTTCTGGGAGTAGGAGCTTTTTTCAAGACCGGCACTTTTTTTGATATGGATTATCTTTTTGACCGGGTGCCCCGGGAAAAGTCCCCCTATCATTTTGATAAATTAAAGAATTTCAAGGGGAGATTTATTACCAGTACCGTGGATATGCTTACCGGTGAGGCAATTTATCATGAGGGCTTTCAGGAGGAAGAGCGTTTCTATCAGATTATGAAGGTGGCTAATTCTCTCCCCTTTGCAGCCAAAGTCAGTGAGGTAGACGGACGTCCTATGCTGGACGGCGGTATGGCGGATGCTATCCCTATAGCCAAGGCCTTGGAAGAGGGCTGGGAAAAAATTATTGTAATACTGACCAGAGATGCGGCTTACCGCAAGAAGGTACGTCGGCCTCTTTATCAGAAGCTGATTGCCATGGTATACCGGAAGTATCCCAAATTTGTGGAGCTTGTGGCAGGCAGAGGACAGAAGTACAATGATACGCTGGAACAAATCAATACCTTAGAGCAGGAGGGCAGAGCCTTTGTATTTCGTCCCTCCAAGATGACAGTCAAGACCAGCGAAAGCGATGTGAAAACTCTCAAGGAGTATTATAAGTACGGTTATGAGTGTGCCAAGGAGCGTTACGAGGAGCTGCTGGAGTTTTTGAGGCGATAGGAGAAATTTATGAATTTACCAAAGAAAAAATTGGGTTTTGGAACCATGAGACTTCCCCTGCTGGATGAAAGTGACGGTGGCAGCATTGATATGGAGCGGACCAAGGAGATGGTGGATGCTTTTTTGGAGCAGGGCTTTACTTAT
>JAFUKK010000022.1 GCA_017473665.1 Lachnospiraceae bacterium | reverse complement strand
GATAATACGGTCATGATCAGCGAGATGATCGAAAAGATCAAGCCGATCCCGGATGGTACCTATACGCCTGAGATTGACAATGCCATTGAAGAACTGCGTCAGATCACAACCGATAAGGCGAAAAGCATGTATGGAGATCCGTTGCCGGAGGTTGTAGAAACCCGTCTGGAACGAGAATTGACCTCCATCATTAAGAATGGATTCTCCAGTTTGTACATATTTGCCCAGCGTCTGGTGTGGAAGTCCAATAGTGACGGTTATCTGGTAGGCTCCCGAGGCTCCGTTGGATCGTCCTTTGTGGCGACCATGGCCGGTATCACAGAGGTTAATCCCCTGCCGCCGCATTATTACTGCGAGAAATGCGATTTATGATGGTGCAGATGCAATCGGTCTGCAATTATGTAAATTAAAACCGGAATATCGAAAGCCGGAGATATATAAGGGGATTTTTGCAGCTATAGGGCCACGCCCCATTTATCTTACTAATTACAGACATAAATATAACGAGGGGCTCAGTGATGAGGCTTGCATGGAAGGCTTACTGGAGGGAATGAAAGCCGGAGGTACCCTTTGTGACATCATGGGAGATACCTTTGCCCCTAACCCTATGGAATTAACCTATGACAGTGAGGCTATTAAGAAGCAGAAAGAGCTGATTGATAGGATGCATTCCATGGGTAAGGAAGTGCTTATGTCCTCTCATGTCTGCAAATTTTTGCCTGCAGAGCAGGTGATTGAAATTGCATTGGCTCATCAGGAAAGGGGCGCTGATATTACCAAAATAGTAACAGCAGCTTACAGCACTGAGGAAGAACTGGAAAACCTCAGAATAACAAATTTATTGAAAAAAGAGTTAAAGATACCATTTTTATTTTTGTCTACAGGAACCCATTATAAGCTGCATCGGATGGTAGGACCAATGCTTGGCAGTGTGATGTGCTTGTGTGTGCAGCAGCATGATATACTTTCTACAAAAACGCAGCCGGTGTTAAGAGCTGCGAAGCAGGTGTTGGATTCTATGGATTATTTACCGGAAGTGGCGTATACGGAGGAGTGAGAATATGAAAGCAATTTTGGTAGAAGAAAACAGAAGTTTACATTGGAGTGAAGTACCTGACCCAATCCTGGGAACCGAGGAGGTGCTGGTGAAAATAGAGGCTGCAGCCTTGAACCGTGCTGATTTGATGCAGAGAGAAGGCGATTATCCGCCACCGCCGGGATGCCCGGAGTGGATGGGACTTGAGGTCGCAGGAATCGTCGTTGCAGTGGGTGAAGAGGCAGCAGCTAATTCTGACTGGAAGATAGGAGATAAGGTGTGCGCTCTCTTAGGAGGTGGCGGTTACGCGGAGTATGTAAATGTAAAATATGACATGCTTATGCCGGTTCCGAAGAATTGTACTATGATTGAGGCAGCAGCGATTCCGGAAGCATTTGCAACGGCTTACCTGAATCTTTTTATAGAAGGAAAGATCAAGGAGGGTGATACTTTGCTCATGAATGCCGGAGCAAGCGGTCTGGCAAGTGTGATTATACCTATGGCGAAGGCTTTTGGTATCAGAGTCATTACTACTGTATTGTCAGAGGAAAAGGCTGAGTCTATCAAACATTTAAATGCAGATGTGGTAGTGGACACCAGTAAACAGGATATTGTGGAAGTGTTAAAGGAGCAGCTCGCAGAGGGACATCCGGTAGATGTGGCTATTGACTGTCTGGGAGGCGAGGTTATGGGCAAATGTCTGCCATATTTAAAACATGGTGCGCGTTGGATTATGATCGCTGCGCTTGCAGGACAGGTTACGGAGATCAACTTAAAGAATATTTACGTCCGCAATGTGCGTATTATCGGCAGCACCCTGCGTTCACGTACCCCGCAGGTAAAAGCACAGATTCTGGCAAATCTGGTTCGGGATGTGTGGCCAAAGGTGGAAGCAGGTCTGGTGAAGCCTACGATTTACAAAGTATTGCCGATTACAGAGGCAGAGGCTGCCCATGATATTCTGTATCGCGGGGAGAACGTAGGAAAGGTTGTACTGACGGTGGGAAGTGCTCATGAGTAATCATTTTGAAGAGTTTGAGGACAGAATACGACTTGGCAAGGTGGAAGGCAAAAAAGCAAATCAATATTCCAGATATTGTGATTTTGTATATTACAACTCATCCGTAAATCCGGAGCTTACCCTTGCCATGCGGGTCTTAAAGCCGGAAAAACCGTCTTACATATTGGCAGGCACCCATGGGTGGCATCAGAGTATCCCAAAATTTGAGGAGCTTACAGCGCCTGCATCGGAATACTTGCAGATACAGGTTGACATGCGTGGCCGTGCATTTTCTGACGGCAAACAGGATTGTAACGGTCTGGAGCTGATGGATGTCATTGATGCCATCGAGTATGTAAAGGAACATTATTCGGAATATATTCTTGATAAAGAGGTTGTTTATTTTCAGGCAGGTAGCGGCGGTGGAGGAAATGCCTTTGCTATTGCAGGGAAATTCCCTGACTATTTTGCTCATGTGGTTTCAACCTGTGGTATGTCCGATTATGCTCTTTGGCATCAGAACGACAGAGTGGGAGAATTTCGGGACGAGCTTGATGTGTGGATAGGTGACATATCCAATCCAATGGCTTATGCCTCCAG
>JAFUKK010000280.1 GCA_017473665.1 Lachnospiraceae bacterium | reverse complement strand
ATAAGCCTGCGGATATGCCCATGGCTTATGGAGCAAATAACCACGGCAGTATCGTGGAAATTGCAGGTCAGTGGTACATTTTTTACCATCGTCAGACCAATGGTACCTGGTATAGCAGACAGGGCTGTGCGGAGAAGATTACTGTGATGCCCGACGGTAGTATTCCTCAGGTGGAAATTACCTCCTGTGGTCTCAATGATGGTCCTTTAGAGGGTAAGGGAGAGTACTTCGGTTATCTGGCATGCAATCTCTTCCGTGATGTACCTTCTGTGTATGTAGGTGATAGTCATGCACCCAGGGTAATGCAGGATGGCCGTGATGGGGATGAAGAGATTGGTTACATCGGAAATATGACCAATTCCGCTACCGCCGGCTTTAAGTACTTTGACTGTAAGGATGTGAAAGAGATTACCCTGAAGGTCCGTGGCTACGGAGATGGTGTATTTGAGGTGCGTACTGCCTGGGATGGTCCCGTGCTGGCCAAACTGAAGGTACAGTATACCAATGTATGGGAGGAGTATACCGCACCCATCAGTATTCCCGATGGTAAGCAGGCTATTTATATTACTTATACCGGTAATGGAAATGTGAGTCTTCTTTCCTTTACTTTAAAGTAAAAGATGTGACAGATAGCGGTGTGGAATTAGCGGGAAATGTACTGAAGTTACTCGGGTTAGAAGAATATGACGGAGTGGTACTCCCGATAGAGAGAAAGCAGCTTCTTTAGGAAGCTGCTTTCTCATGTAATGTGAATAGAGCGTTCTAATTAAGGGGCTAAAATTAAGAGAGAATTCTTTTCCAGTTTCGTCGATTGTAACCAATTCTTAGGATTATAACGGTTTGTGGGGATTGGACTATTTGATAGAATATGTAATGATTTTTATAAGGCATACAACCAATGGATTGGATTTGTAAAAGGGTATCTTGGACAAGTGGAAATTTGTAAGGGAAAAGCTTTAATTGTGAGATAGAATTTCTCAGACCTTTGATAAAGTTTTGGGATGTGTCCGGTTCCAACAAGGAATAAGTGATGTAGTCGCCAATATCTATGATATCGTCTTTCGAATGTTGGGTAAGAACGATACGATAACTATTCATTGGCATGATACCTTTCTTCCAATTCGTCGAAAGTAGAGTCAAAATCCAGTAGCCGGTTGTTTTTTACATCCTGTAGACCTTCATTGACAAAACTGCGAATTTTCTTCTTAGTGCACTCCTCTTGGGAGAAATTAACAGTTGCTTCCATAAGAAACCTCCTTTTTAGTTTGTATTATTATGATACCATGGTAGAATTATTTCTACAATGGAGAAGAAAATATTTGTTGTGTGATAATATTTGATAAAAAAGCATCCCTGAGAATAGCTTACCGCATGTGAAGCATATTTCCCAGGGATGCTTTTTGTAAAGTTGTATTATTGAAAATGTTCAGGGGCTACTATTTAGTAGATTTCTTTTTAATCCTATTCAGTTTGGCATTCATAGCCAACAGTTCTTCCTTAGTAAAGTGTACATTCAACATGGTCACCAGGCCGGTGAGACGAAGGACAGTAAAGCTGCCTACCATCTGGAGCATACCACCGCTTAGGGCTCCCTTCATGGAGAAACCGCCGCCTTTCTTTTCGGCGGAAGTGCCATCTGCTTTATCCCCATCAGGAGAGATTGCCTTCTTCCCTTCATCCATCTTTTTCTTCAGTTTCAGTACCAATCCAACAAACCACAGCTTGCCCCGGAGGGTACTCATGATATCACTTAATTTATCATTCAGGGAGAAATGTCCCTCAAGCTCTGTTACATCAAACCAGTTCAGGACAGTGCCCTGTTCCTTCAGGATATAATCCTCATTCATCCGGTCTACCTTGCGGAGGGTGCTTTCATCCCGCAGATCGCCGGCAATAGCGGTAATGGTGGATTCGCCCACATTTTCCACTTGGAAGTAGAAGAAATGCTCGGGGCTGGTTTGTTTACCCACGCTGACACCGTTGACCAGCAGTTCCACTTCCGGCTGGTTAGAGTAGACGGTGACTTTTGTCACGTTCTCTACCCGGTCGATGTAGCGCTTGCCACATAGGTGTACAAAGGGCTCATCCGAAAGCCATGCCTTGTAGGCGTAGAAGGCATCCTTTTTGTATTTACGGTCCATGGTGATGAGACCTTTGTGGTTTTGACCATTTTCGCCGCCCTCGGCTCTGGCATCCGCACCGAAGTCAAACATATTCCACACATGGGTGGCCCAAAGGTAGGGTCTGATGAATAGCTGTTTAATCAGTTCTTCATGATAATAAGCCTGATATTCCTCGGTGTAATCTCCCTGGGTAGGATGGGAGGAGTGCCAGTTCAGAGCCTCACAGCCGTATTCGCTGACGCCGATGGGCTTATTCGGATATTTTGCATGGAAACGGTCAAACCATGGCCCGTTCATGGAGGTCTCACCGCCGTACCAGCCAAAGTAATGATTGTAGGACACCACATCGGGAATCTGTACATAAGGCTCATCCATGCCGCACATGGATAGGCAGGCCATGGTGGTCAGACGGGTGGTATCCATTTGGTGCACCAAATCATTGAGCCGGTGATGGGTGGCTACCATGTCGGCGTCCTTGGCACCATTCATGGTGATTTCATTGGAAAGGCCCCAGACTACGATGGAAGGGTGGTGATAGTTTTGGACAATCAGCTCCTTCATCTGCTCCACAGCATTTTCGTTGGCAGTGGGTAGGTGCTGGGAGATATAGGGAATCTCTGCCCAGATGACCATACCATATTTATCACATAAATCGTAGAAATACTGGTCGTGCTGATAGTGGGCCAGACGGATGGTGGTGGCCCCCATTTCCCGGATCAGTTCCATATCCTCCAGATGATGCTCCGGCAGTAGGGCATTGCCGATGCCTAACCGGTCCTGATGTCTGGAAACACCTCGCAGGGGATATTCGCTGCCGTTTAAGATAAAGCCCTTTTCCGGGTCTATGGAGAAACTACGGCAACCAAAGGGGATTTCTACCTGGTCCAAATCCAGCTCGCCCCGGTGAATAGATGCTCGAAGCGTATAGAGATAAGGGTCCTTTTTGCCGTTCCACAAATGCACCTTGGGAATCTGCAGGGTATGAGCGGGTTCACTTCCCAGATATTTCACTACCGGATGACCGTCCCCATCCAAAATTTCAAAGGATAGCATATCCCCGGCCTGTAAGCCCACGGGGAAAGACTCGATGGTTACCATGGCATCCTGTTCCTGTACCACGGGAGTGATTTTTAAGCCAATCCCACCATAATAATCCAGATCAAAATGAGTTTCAGACACTGCCAGCAGGTTTACATCCCGGTATAGACCGCCATAGAAGGTAAAGTCCGCCATCTGGGGATATACCTTGTTATTAGGAGTGTTGTCAACCATGATAGCCAGTAGAACATCTCCGATAAGATGGGGAGTAATATCTACTCGCCAGGTGGAGTATCCACCGTCGTGATGGGCCAGATGGGTACCGTTTATGTACACATCTGCAGAAGAATTGGCACCGCAGATTTCCAGGTAGTACTTATCCCCTCTCGGTAAGCTTTCAAGGGCTAACTGCTTTAAGTAGCAGCAAGCTCCCCGGAAGTAGTCATTGCCCCCGTCCTGTCCGTCCAGAGCATTCCAGGTATGGGGCAGGGAAAGCTGCTGCGCCCGGTCCTGCACCTCCGGGATGGAATCGGGGGGAGTGGCTACATCTTTTAGAAAATACCATTGGTCATTCAGATTTATCTTTTGTCTCATGGGTATCCCTTCCTTTTTTATATTCTTAAATAAATATATCGGCCTTCAATGCTTTGTAAGTTAGCGAAAAGGTCCTGCGGAGAAGATATTTTCTAAAAATAAAAAAGGTGAATATTTCCACTAGACAAACGTTTGTTCGATGGATTATAATGATAACATGTGTAGATGAAACAAAGAAGGATAGACCAGATGGGAGGTGCCTGGTAGTGGAACAGCGGATTTATTTATGTATTGATTTGAAGTCCTTTTATGCTTCCGTGGAGTGTGTGGAGCGGGGACTGGATCCTTTGACTACCAATCTGGTGGTGGCTGACCGGGAGCGTAGCGAGAAGACCATCTGTTTGGCCATTACTCCTTCCATGAAGGCATTGGGGATTCACAACAGATGCAGACTTTTTGAGATTCCCAGGAATGTGAAGTATATTACGGCTCCGCCCAGGATGCAGCTTTATATAGACTATTCCGTGGAGATATACGGGATTTATCTGAAATATATTGCCAAAGAGGATATCCATGTATATTCCATTGATGAAGCCTTCATGGATGTGACGGATTATCTGCCTCTATATCAGCTGACAGCAGAGGAACTGGCCCGGAAGATTATGGCGGATATTAGGGCCACCACCGGGATTACGGCCACTGCCGGTATTGGGACTAATCTGTACCTGGCCAAGGTGGCATTGGATATTACAGCCAAGCACGCCAGGGACCATATTGGCTATCTGGATGAAGAATTGTATCAGCAGACTCTGTGGGACCACAAGCAACTGAGGGATTTTTGGCGGGTGGGCCCCGGTACCATCCGGCGGCTGGCCACAGTGGGGATTATGACCATGAGAGATATTGCCCATGCAGATGAGGATTTGTTGTATCGGTTATTTGGCGTGGACGCAGAGCTTCTCATTGACCATGCCTGGGGACGGGAGACCACCACCATGGCAGATATTAAGGCCTATCAGCCGGACAGTCATTCCCTGTCCAGCGGACAGGTGCTTTCCCGGGATTATTCCTATGAGGAGTGTCGATTGATTGTAAAAGAGATGACAGACGCCCTATGTCTGGACATGACTGCCAAGGGACTGGCTACCAGATCCCTTTCCCTGATGCTGGGATATTCCAATAGTCTGAATATGAGACCTGATAGCGGCAGTACGACCATGACGGTTACCACCAATTCCTACCAGACCATTATCCCTCATGTGCTGGAGCTGTATGACCGGATTGTACGCCGGGATTGTCCCATCCGGCGGCTGAGCCTTAGCTGTAACGGAGTATCAGGAGAGGAATGCAGACAGTACGACTTGTTTACAGATTATGCGGTGGAGGAACGGGATAGGAAGCTGCAGCAGGCTACGTTGGAGATTAAGCGGAGATTTGGTAAGAATGCGCTGGTTAGGGGGATGGATTTGCAGGAGGCAGCCACCACCATGGAGCGGAACCGGCAGATAGGAGGACATAAAAGTGGCCAATAAAGTGAGACCCAAGATGGACAGAAGTAACCGGGCCAAGCAGTTCATGCCCTTTGACGCCTTGACCGGATTTCGAGAGGCACTGCGGGAGAAAGAACGGATATTGGTGGAACAGAGGGAGCTGTCTGAGGAGATGAAGGAGCGGCTGGATGAGGCCCTAAGAGGGATCGGCAAGGGGAGTATGGTAACGGTAGAATATTTCGAAGCCGGAGAATATGTGCAGGTGACAGGGCTGGTATCGGCCATTGATTTTTGTGGAAGGACCCTTACCGTTGTAAACCAAAGCATTTCTTTTGAGGTCATTTTAAATCTGACAGAAGCAGGGTAGTAGGAGAAGCATATATAGATAATTTTTTTGTAGTATGATAATATCAGCTTATAAGTACGGAAAGCTTTGATGGACATAAAAGACGCTATTCTTCCGGGAGGTATTTGCATGAATCTAAGAAAAAGATGGACAAGTTGTCTGGCTTGCATGATTTTGATAGTGACTATGGTGTGGTCTCTTTGCGCTTGTGGTGATGATGGGGATGCGGCACGTGGACCAGAGCTGGATGTAATGCGTTATATAGATTGGTCTTCCCTCACCCAGGAGGGAGACTATACTAATTTTAGGGTTGTCACTGAGGAGGGCAAGACCATTCGATTCCAAGGAAAGGGAGTTGCGGTTACAGAGAGCGGTATTTCCATGGAGCCGGGTTCCTACTTGGTTTCTTTGGATTATCTGGGTGCTATCCCTTATTTCGATGTGACATCGGATACAGCCGGATGTGGTATTAATTTTGGATTTGCCTTTGCCAATGCCCCTGCTGTTGACAATATGACACAACTGAATGCCGCCTTGGTCTGGTGGGTGATGGTAGAAGAAGAGGTCCGGGTGAACCTATCGGAAGTACAAAGCGGTTTCCTGGTAATGCAGGCAGAGCCGGGGAATGCCCAGGCTCTGAATATTACTTCGTTGAAAATACAATATGATGATACAGTGGAGCAGGTATTTTATAAGGATTTGGCATACGACAGCCAGGAAATGGATTTTTTTGCCGCCTATCCCACCAACTGGGAGATCCGACAGACGGAGGGAGATCCCCATGAAGCTGTAATGACCAAATTGGAGGAGCCGGGGATTATTCAGAGTGATATTATTGCCGGCATAGATCATAGTACGATTGCGGTAGATGGAACGACTACCTTTTTCAGTTCTGTAATGAGTGATGGTGCAGTGGTGCGGTTTGAGGGTGAAAATATCAGCATCGATGAAAGCGGTATTACCATTCGCCCTGACAGTGCCGTTACTTCCCTGGATGCGGTGGGCAAGATCTATGGGTATTGCGGCTACATAGCAAATGGTGACAGCTATGGTCAGGATGCGACCCTGGACTATGGATATGGATATACCTACTCTGCGGAAAAGAATAGTGTGGAGCGGGCGGCACAGGTGCACACCTATGATATTTCAGGTGATTACCCTTTGAACTGGAATGAAGGGTTATGGCATTCCGTTATGGCCTTTGAACCGAACTTTGTATATTTTTCCGGTAATACCTATTATCAGCAGGAATTTGTGGTATCCGGTCTGAGTATCGCCTACAATCCTGCGGAGAAGACGACCCCAATGGTTGATGCAGCATGGAATTTGGATTTTACATCGGCTTATTTGGAGGGGGAGCGGTATAATCAGGCAAAGGAAGCACTGGCAGATGAATCTAAGGGAAGCTTTGATTTCTATTTGTGCTTGCTGCCCGATACCCCTTATTCTTATTTGACGGATAACGGAGGGAGTGTTTACTTCGTTCCCAATACTTTTTATACAGTGGGCGATTTGAGGGACGCTGCCGGCAATGTATTGGATAAGTCCAATGCCAGAGTCGAGGCAGGTACTACACTGGATATTACGGTGGGTGATTATGCTTTCAAGCTGGAAGTGCCTGTGATAGAACGCTACATAGGTGCAGAGACCATGCATGATTTGGTGCCCTATGCGTTCCCGGATGCTTTGGGTGTAAACAATACTTTGGTGGTGCCGGTAGCATGGGCGGACCAGAAGGACAATGCCAATGAGGATACTTTAGCACTATACAGAAAAAATCTGGGTCGTATTATGGATGCGACAGGAAATATAACCGATTATTCGGACCCTGCTGACCGGGAATTTTCCCTCAGCGAGTATTTTGAGTCTGCGTCCTACGGGAAGCTGACGGTAAATTCCTTCCTGACTGATTGGTACTATAGTGACCGGAATTTTGCAGAGGCAGAGACTGATGCACCGGATAAGTACTATGTGGATGAAATCT
>JAFUKK010000021.1 GCA_017473665.1 Lachnospiraceae bacterium | reverse complement strand
GATTGCATCGCTTTGCATAGCGGTGGCGTACTGCATCCCCTTATCGTCCTCATATTTTTCTTTGGCCAACATCCGGGTAATCTGCACATTGGAGATAATGGCACTGATAATTGCCAGAAAAGCGGATATCAGCAGTACAGTGCCCGGTTTTACGGTAAAAAATAAATTCAGCAATAGGAAAAGGGGTACAGCCAACAGTAGAGAGGTGACCACATATTTGCGGGCATCAATGGGCAAATCCCCTGCGGCCCGTCCGGTCTGTCCGTTTACTACTGCATAGGCAATTCGGTCGTCCTTTCGATAGGATAAAAACCACACGGGAAATAAAGCCAGGTCCTGAGTTTCTTCATCAGGATACATGGCTTGGCGCAAGGGAGTCATATTTTCATTGCCCACACCATATTTGCGCAACTCCTTTACGGAAGTGGCTTTCTTGGCGCAATCATTTTGAAACAGAGTACGTGCCTCCGAGGAGTACACATATCTGTCTACATCGTTGGTGTCCGCGTAGAAACCACTGAGGAAGGAAGGTGTAAAGGGGACTCCCTTGGTAATATGAAAAGGAGCAATGGATTTGCTCAGGGTATCAGAAAAGGTGGATGAGGCGTCAAAGGAGATGCCTTCGTAGGATGCGTCCACATCCATATCCACGTCGTAATGTTTCGTAATCAGATAGTCGCCCCGACGTCTGGTTTTCTTGCCCGGTACAGTTACGCGACCTTTCTTCTCAAAAGAATATATCCAGTAGGGCATATAAATCCCCCGAAATTTTTCAATATGTTCCGGGTCCTTTAGGGCATCGGGAGCAAAGAAAGCCTGTCGCATCATTTTGCCATAAGCATTTTTGCAATTTGCTCTGGTTTTGGCAAAGGGAATGATGTATTTGGGCTTCCGTTCCCTGCTGATGCGGCTGTCTAAAATAGTAGAAGCACCACAAAAGCTACAAAAGGTGGCCGCAGTGGTGTCTTCGCTAAGCAGCTGACCGCCGCACTGGGGACAGCTGAAAAGAGTTACTTCATATTCGGTATTTTCTTCTGCATCCGACTCCTTTTGGAAGGAGTAAGGATCCATTGTGTTTTCACAGTGCGCACAGTATAACATTTTTTTGCTGATGCTATAGGTCATATTGGCAGCACAGGATGGGCATTCGTACATCTGGTTTCTCCTTTGCTATTTTAGGATGACTCTTCTTTTCCAAAAGGGAATTTTAATCACAAAGCTTCTTAACAACGGTATCCAATACCTCAAAATAATCCTCAAAGGTCTTGTGACAGCACAAGGGATCGCTGATGACGATACCGGGGGTCCTAAGGCCGATTAAGGAAAAGCCCATAGCCATCCGGTGGTCCTCATAGGTATCCACGGTAGCAGGAGAGGGTATACCTGGATATATGGTAATGCTGTCCTGTGTTTCCTCGCATCGGATGCCCATTTTGCGTAGCTCCGTCACAATTGCGCTGATACGGTCGCTCTCCTGGAAACGGATATGACCGATACCGGTAATGGTGGTAGGACCCTCTGCGAAGGGTGCCAGGGCGGCCAGGGTAATGGCCTGATCAGAGCAGGCATGCATATCCGCATGAATCCCTTGGTATACACCGGATTCCGGAGGGGTCACCAGGATACCATCGGAAGTATCCTCTGCTTTACATCCCATTTGCTCTAAAATCCGTATGAACTGAACATCTCCCTGAAGAGAGTCAAAGTGTACATGGGGCACCATTACGGGGATATTCAGTAAAGGGCTCATGGCATAGAAATAACATGCTGCAGACACATCCGGTTCAATCTGATAATTCAGAGCTGCATAAGATTGTCCTGCAGGGGTCATGAATTGTTTTTCGTCAATCTGTGTACATTTGACACCGAATTGCTCCATCATTTTTGCGGTCATGGTGATGTAAGCCATGCCATGAGTGCCTTCTATGGTAATGTGGAAATCCTCCGGACATAATGGGGAAGAAATCATAAGTGCACTTAAAAACTGGCTGCTGTGGTCAATATTGACGGAAATCCGATTGCAGCCAAAGCCGTGACCATGCAGAGTAAAGGGGAAAAATCCTTCCTGAGAGGTTTCTTTGGCATCATCCGGCGCAGGATAGCTGATTTCGCATCCCAGAGCCTTCAGTGAGTCCAAAAGAGGTGCCATGGGCCGCTTGCGCATCTGAGGGGAGGCATCCATATGATAGATACCCGTGGAAAGCCCCAGATAGGAGGTCAGAAAACGTGCTGCGGTACCTGCACTTCCCACATACAGGGAAGCTTCCTTTTTAGGTACTTGTCCTCCGTGTCCGGTGACAGTAATCACCCGTGTGGCTTCATCTACCACTGTTTCAAAGCCCAGTTCCTGAATGCATTTCAGAAAATGCCGGGAATCGTCACTGAACAGTACTCCACGCAGGGTGGACACACCCTGGGCCAAGGTGGCCAGCAAAAGGGCACGGTTGGTGATACTCTTGGAGCCCGGTACTTCTGTGACCAGAGTTTGCACATGGGACTTTATTTTTTCATATATGTATGGTACTTGATAAGTTTCGTTCATAATAATAGGTATTCCTTTGTTTTTTTCTAAGTATATGCCTCTGGTGATGTTTTGTCAAAATCTTGCATGGGGCGAGGGGATATACGCCCGGTTAGAATTTGTGACCGCCGCCACTGCTTCTGGAACTGCCACCACCGGTGCTGCCGCTGCCGGAGAAACCGCCTCCGCCCCCAAAGAATGACAGCAGGACGCGTAACAGATACAGGGCCAGATAAGGTCCCTCACTACACAGTTCAGCTTCTGTCAGGAAATGAGTGTCTGTATATTCTGCATTAGTCACGGAGGCTTTTACATGCTTGGAACTCCTATTTAGCAGCAGGTGCTGTCCGGGACGATACCGGTAGGCATTTATACATACCCAGCCAAAGCCAAGTAACAGGGCCAAAATCATGGCTAGTAAAGCGTTACAGATATACTTCATGGGCTGTGCGATGGAGTCCCCCTTGAGCAGACTGTTTATCTGTGTAAACGCTCTGTCGGCACAGGTGAAGTAATCCTCTTTGGATGCATAACGGTATACATTATCTGCGATGGAACGGGCATCGCCGGAGGTAATGCTGTCACTCATGTCTCCGCGGGCATAAACATATATTTCCCGGATTCCTATATTTATCAGAAAGACTACAGCATTTTCGTCACCGAATAATTGGTCACAAAGCGTGGCTGCTTCTGTTTCGCAATCGGTATCGGTACGGTCAGAGGTAAGCAGCAGTACATGGCCGTGCTCTGCAATGGGCAGCATATTCTGCAGTAGGTCTTTTTCCTCCGTCTGGTCTAATAAGAGGGCATTGTCCATGACAGTTACGGTATAATCGGTATCCGGATGAGAGGCATAGTTGTAGGCATGACAACGGCTGCCGGGAATGAGCATAATGCTGCAAAACAGGAGGATGGTGCATAGATATTGCAAAAGTTTACGCATTCTCATCACCTCCCCTTCTCCCCAACTGGGGCAATTTCCGGGTGGTCAACCGATTGTACTGTTTCATCATATCTATGAGGCTAAAACAGATGCCCAGCATGCATGCCACAGCTCCCAGATAATACCAGGAATCATCTACCGGATTCCATATCAGAATCACCAGGGAGATGATAAGTGCCAACAGGGGCTTTATCAAAACCGGTGATTTGGCAAGTAAATCAGAGCCAAAGCCTTCCCAGATTCCCCTGGTGTAGGTAACGGGCAAATATGCATGTTTCTTTTTTTGGCCGCTCTGTATCAGACAGATAATCCCGCATATCACTATCAATGCCGCCGGAAATAGCAGAATCTGGGGGCAGTCTAAGATTTTACGGATACTTTGGGCCGGAAAAAAAGATATGGGTAGTAGGGTCAGGAATAATATAATGACTGCAATGACACTAAAATTCCATTTCTTTTGGGGAGAAAAATGATTGAAAAGAATCATTTGGTCCGTGGGTCTGGGATTGTCGGAGGCGGCATATTGCTCGCCTTTATCTTCCGTAGACCGGTCTTGGGCAATGGCATGGGACATCTGTACATTTACCACTATACCGCAGAACACTGCCAGAAATGCAGACATGGTGAGCAGTTGCGCAGGCACCATGGTGGGTAAGAGACAAAGCAGTAGGAATATAGGCATAGCCAGTAATAGAGATATTTTAAGATATTTTTTGATATCTACAGGCAATTGACCGGTCATCTTGCCGGTCTGCCCATTCATTACTGCATAGGCGATTCGGTCCTTATTACGGTAGGATAAAAACCACACGGGAAATAAGCCCAACTCAGTCCTGCGGGAGGTGGGATTGATGGAGGCAGGCACGGAACAACCATAGTAATTCCCCACGCCATAGACGCCCATAGTGGTATTTTCAAATAAGTCATTGGCGCAGTTTAGACGAAAATATTTTTCAGCATCCGTTTCGTATACCCAGTCTGCCACATCGCTGGTATCTGCATAGAAACCACTGAGAAAGGCGGGAGTAAAGGGTTTACAGTCTTCATTATGAAAGGGTCCGATGGCGGCACTGACATGGTCAGGAAAGCTAGAGGAGGCATCGTAAGCAATATCCTCATAGGACACATCCACATCCAGTTTTACATCATAAAGGTTTTTGACGGGTTCGCCGCCTCGGGTTTCGCGTACGGCACCTCTTAGGTCCAGATTGCCCTTGTACTCGTAGGAATAGAGCCAATAGGGCATGTAGATACCCCGGAATTTTTCAATATGTTCCGGGTTCTTCATATCATCCGGTGCAAAAACGGCATTCTTTAACATTTTTTGATATGCAGCTTTGCACTGGTCTGTATTTTGCTTAAAGGGAATGATGGATTTGGGTCGACGTTCCTTGCTGATACGGTTGTCTAAAATGGTAGAAGCACCACAGTAGCTGCAAAAGGTGGCAGCAGTGGTAGCGTCGCTAATTAACTCTCCGCCACATTGGGGACATCGGAATATAGTTACTTCATAGTCGGTGTGTTCTTCCGCGTCTTTATCCTTCTGAAAGGCATAAGGATCTAAAGTATTTCCGCAGTGGTCGCAGGAGAGCATTTGTTTATCAATATCGTACCGCAAAGCGGCAGCACAGGACGGACATTCGTACATAGGTATATACCCCCGTTTAGAGCCTTCCCCCGAAGGCTGTTATTTTCATATAATATTGTAAAAACAACTCGCTTTCAGTATAGGACACTCCGGTATATTTTGTCAAAATGTAGTTGGTATTATTAGGAAGAGTCATATCTGCTCTTCCCTATCCGGTGGGAGTAATGTATAATGTACGCGGAGAGAAAACCAAGCGACTGCGCAGCAGACAATAAGCGCGTTGTCTTTCTAATTGTTGACGCGGAGGGTGTGATATGAAATATTTTTGTACGGAAAAAGAGAGAAAAGGCACCTGCTATCATGAATTTCAAAGGGGGAGATGGGATGGTAAGACTTTTTGGAAGGAAGACTCCCTGCTTTTGGATGATGATATTCTTTGGCAGCTGGGATTCGAGAAATTGTTGAAAGAGACCCTACCCCATTATGATGCCTATGCAGAAACAGAGGTGAGCCGTAAGCAGTGGAATGCCATTATGCAGAGAGCCCGTGAACTGGGCGGTGAGCTACAAGAAGCTGTAGAAGAGGCGGATACATGGATAAGGGCTGAATTGGGAGAAGAGGAGTGCTTTACGATTCTGGGGTTATAATGAGAAATATAAAACGGTAAGTGCTAAAAGTGATGAAAGGAAGAGAATGATATATGGCAAGAATTTATGATAGTGCCACACAGCTGATAGGTGGCACCCCACTTTTAAAAGTAAATAATTACATGGCTCAGCAGGGGATTGCTGATGTAAATCTATTGGTGAAACTGGAGTACTTAAATCCTGCTGGAAGCGCCAAGGACAGGGTGGCCTTGCAGATGATACTGGATGCGGAGCAGCAGGGACTGTTACAGCCCGGTGCTACCATTATTGAGCCCACCTCCGGCAATACAGGCATCGGTCTGGCCAGCGTGGCAGCCTCCCGAGGTTATCATACCATTCTGACCCTGCCTGATACCATGAGTGTGGAGCGGCGGAATATGCTTAGGGCCTATGGTGCACAACTGGTACTGACAGAAGGTGCCAAGGGTATGAACGGAGCCATTGCCAAAGCGGAGGAATTGCAGGCATCCATACCCGGGTCTTTGATTTTGGGTCAGTTTGATAATCCCTCCAATCCTGTGGCTCATGAGCGTACCACAGGACCTGAGATTTGGCAGGATACAGATGGACAGGTGGATATCTTTGTGGCAGGTGTGGGTACCGGCGGTACCTTTACCGGTGTAGGCCGTTATCTGAAGGCACAGAATCCGGATATCCAAATGGTGGCAGTGGAACCGGCAGATTCTCCGGTGCTTTCCGGCGGGGCAGCAGGCGCCCATGGGCTCCAGGGAATCGGGGCAGGTTTCGTTCCTTCTATTATGGATACCTCATTGATAGATGAGATTATTACGGTCCGGACCCAGGAGGCCTTTGCAGCAGGCAGATTGCTGGCACGTAAGGAGGGCTTTTTGGTAGGCATTACCTCCGGTGCGGCACTTCATGCAGCGGCTCTCCTGGCAAAGCGTCCGGAGAACAAAGGCAAGACCATCGTAGTATTACTGCCTGATTCCGGTGACCGTTACCTGTCTTCCCCCATGTTCACGGAGGAGTAGATTTCGCACCTGTATGGTGTATACAATAGGATAATATTTCAGGCGAGATAGTAGACCTTTGCTGAAAATGTAATACTTTCTGCAGGATGCAGGAGTATTCGTTTTGGCAGGGGTCTTTTTATATAGCGTAGGGATTCGCAGAATATATCTTTACCTGAGGCGTTTACCTCAGATAAGGTGTGACATGAGGACAGAACGCCCTGCATAAGAAATAGTAAATAAGGACTAATCGGAGAAAGGTAGTTGACAAAGTAAAAATACTACTGTATTATGCAAACAGTACAATAATACAGCGAAAGGAGTTGCACCGGAAGGAGGAAGTTATGAGTGCATTGGTAGAGATCCGGGATGTTTCCAAGGTGTACAATCCGGGAGAGAATGAAGTGAGGGCGTTGGACCATATCAGTGTGTCCATTGAAGAAGGAGAGTTTGTGGCAATTATCGGTCAGTCCGGTAGCGGTAAGTCCACACTTATGAATATGCTGGGGTGCCTGGATGTCCCCACCAGCGGAAGATATATGTTACATGGTCAGGATGTGGCCGATTTGGATGATGATGAATTGTCCGATATCCGTAACAGGGAAATTGGTTTTATTTTCCAGGGATTTAATCTGATTCCCAATCTGACAGCACTGGAAAATGTAGAGTTGCCTTTGCTGTATAGAGGGGTAGGCAGAAGTAAGCGTAGGGAGCTGTCAGAGGTGGCTTTAGAAAAGGTTGGCCTGCAGCACCGTATGGACCACAGGCCGGCGGAGATGTCCGGGGGTCAGCAGCAGAGAGTGGCCATCGCTCGTGCCATTGCTCAGGCGCCGCCTATTATACTGGCAGATGAACCTACCGGTAATCTGGATAGTAATTCCAGTAGGGAGATTATGGGTATCCTGCAGCAGTTACATAGTGAGGGCAGGACGGTGATTCTGATTACCCATGATAATGAGATTGCGGCACAGGCTAAGCGGATTATCAAAATCAAAGACGGACATATTGAAACAGATTCAGCAGCTACCGTAAAGCAGGAAGCAGAAGAGATATAAAAGGGAAGAGAAGGAAGCGTAATTATGAAAAAGAAAGAAGCTAAACAGATGGAAATGAATCAGACCAATGTACAAATGCAACCCAAGAAGAAAAAGAAGAGAAAAAAATGGCCCATTGTGGTGGGTGTGATAGTGGGTATTTACCTGCTTTTAAAATTGGTGGGTAGTATGATTACCCCTCCTGAGATGGCAGTAGTGACTACTACCAATGCGGTAAAAGGAGATTTGCAGGACAGTGTCAGCGTATCCGGAACTGTAGCAGGACAAAATAAGAAAACACTTTTTGCAAGCATCAGCGGAAAGATAGCGGATGTAAAGGTGAGTGTAGGTGACAGTGTGACTAGTGGTGAAGTGCTGCTGGTTTATGATATGGCAGATATGGATGAGAAGCTGGAGCAGGCACAGCTGCAGTATAATAAGAGCGATGCCGGATATCAGTCTGCAGTGGCTACCGATAAGGATAATAAGGCAAAGCTGAGTGAAGCGAAGACCAATCTGAAGGTGTTGGAGCAGCAGATTAAGGACTATACTGCATTGGTGGAAAGATTACAGGAACAAATTACTACGAATAAGCAGAATACCAGTGATAATCTGGCACGCCAGGCAAGCAGTCTGAATGCCCAAGCTGCTGCATTGCAGACAGAACTAAAGAGTATGAGCCCTGCCGATGCTGACTATACAAAAAAATCACAGGAGCTGGCGAAGGTATCTGAGAGCTTGGCCAATGTACAGCTGCAGCAGCAACTGACAGCGACCTCTGATTCCGACAAGGAACTGCAGAAGCAGCTGAAGGATGCTCAGGAACAGCTGGCAGATTTCCAGAAATATAAGGCAGAGATGGAGAGCCAGAAAAAGACCAGTGAAGCTACGGTGATGGATAACTATGATAAGGATCAGCTCAGTGTAGATAAGACATTAATGGATAAGAGCTTAGAGCAGATGGAGACAGATTATGCACTGGCTCAGGCCGGTGTGACCGCAGAGTTTGATGCAGTGGTGACCTCTTGTAATGTGGTGCCCGGGGCCACTTTGACCGAGGGCATGCAGATGATGACTCTGGAAAGTACGGATGCGGTGAAGGTGTCCTTCTCTGCTACAAAGAATGTGATTGCCAAGCTGGAAATCGGCCAGAGGGCAGAGATTCCTATTTTTGATAAGGTATAGGAAGGGGAGGTAGTAAAAATCAACCGTATGGCTACCACCGGTCAGATGAGCCAGAGCACTGCTCCCATGGTAGGAGTGGAAGTAAATGTGCTGAACCCGGATGAAGATATTATCCTGGGGCTGGATGCTAAGGTGCTGGTATATACAGACAAGGCAGAGGATGCATTGCTGATTCCCGTAGAAGCCATTAATGCAGACAGAAATGGTGATTTCGTATATGTGATTGAGAATAATCTGATTGTCCGCAAGGACATCGTATGCGGTATCTCTTCTGATACCCAGACACAGGTTTTGGAGGGTATTACTGCAGAGGACGTAATCGTATTATCTTCTCTCACTGCTATAGAGGAAGGTATGCCTGCCACTGTGTTGCCCGAAGACATGAATATGGCTGATTTAGAGGCACTACAGCAGCAGTAGGAGGTTACTATGACACAGATTTGGGAATATATCAAAATTGTCTTGATGAATATCAAGAGCAACAAGGGTCGTTCCTTTCTGACCATGCTGGGCATCATTATCGGTATCTCATCGGTGATTATGATTATCTCCATCGGAGAAGGCATCAAGGGTGGAGTCAATGACGAACTAAACGCCATGGCAGGGGGACAGATTTATATTTACTCCTATGGTGATAACGAAGAAGGGATTACCGTGGAGTTTACCCAGGAAGACATGGATGCCATTGTGGAAAAGGTGCCCCATGTGAAAGCGGTAACGCCTCAGTGGTCTGCATCTGCTAATTCTGTAGGTCGCAAGGGCAGTTTCGATACCAGCATTATTTTCGGTACCACAGGATTGGAATATGCAATCAATGACCCTGTTATCAAAGGAAAGTACTTTAGTGAAAATGACTATTATTCGGCCAACAGGGTATGTGTTATTACGGAAAACAGCGCCAGGCTTCTTTTTGGTACTACGGACGTGGTCGGTATGAGCTTCGATGTGACCTGTCTGGGAAATACCCAGGAATTTACCATTATCGGTATTAGGCAGGACAGTGCCTCCATGCTTTCCGGACTGATGGTAAATGAGACCATATCCATGGAAGTACCCCTGAGTATTTTGACGGATGTGTACGGATATTCCGTTACCTTGAATCAATTGCTGATTATCAGTGATGGAGGGGAATATGCTACCCAGGTAGCTAAGGATACGGTTCGTCTTATGGAGAACCGTCATGATGTGCGTGGCAAGGATGCCATTATGGTGGAAAACTTTAATGATTATCTGGGACAGATGAATGAGATTTTGAATATGATTACCATATTCATCGTATTCGTAGCAGCCATTTCCTTGCTGGTGGGTGGTATCGGCGTTATGAATATTATGCTGGTATCCGTAACAGAGCGGACCAGGGAAATCGGTATCCGTAAATCCCTGGGGGCCAGAACCGGTTCCATATTGTTCCAGTTCCTGTCCGAATCCGCGATTATTACCTTGCTTGGTGGCTTTATTGGTATTGTATTGGGTGTCATGGGAGCAAAGCTGGTGTGTTCCCTGATGGGATTCACCGCTACCATTAGTATCAGTACGGTACTGATGGCCAGCCTGTTCTCCTCTGCGGTAGGTATCTTTTT
>JAFUKK010000279.1 GCA_017473665.1 Lachnospiraceae bacterium | reverse complement strand
CTTACGAGGGTCAAAGCCCTTGCCTTCTAAGTCCTTACCAGCCTCGATGTACTTACGGGTAGCATCAGCAAATGCCAGCTGGCACTCGGTATTAACGTTAATCTTTGCTACACCCAGATCTGCAATCATCTTGCACTCGTCGGGATCAGCACACTCACCTGCACCTACCACGCCGTCTTCCTCGCCGCCGATGGAACCAACCTCAGCCTCGATGGACAGACCCTTGCCGTGAGCTACAGCTACCAGCTCGGTGGTCTTTGCTACGTTCTCATCGATTGCATAATGGGAACCATCAAACATGATGGAAGAGAAGCCTGCTTCGATACACTTGTAGCACCCCTCAAAGCTACCATGATCTAAGTGCAGAGCTACGGGCACGCTGATATCCATGTCCTTTAATAAACCATTTACCATATTTACTACTACATGATAACCACCCATGTACTTACCTGCACCCTCGGATACACCCAGGATAACAGGGGACTTGCACTCCTGTGCAGTTGCCAGGATAGCCTTGGTCCACTCTAAATTGTTGATATTGAACTGGCCTACTACATAATGACCAGCCTTTGCCTTTTTCAGCATTTCAGTTGCGGAAACTAACATTGCTCATACCTCCATTGTTTATTTAATACCTGTCACTAATATAGCATATTCCCTTGTAAAAGGGAATACTTTGGCCCAAATCTATTTGCCGCTGAGAAATCTCTCAATACCGTCCAATGCTGCGTCCTCATCTTCACCATCTGCAGTCACAAAAAGGGACTCGCCATTGTCCAGACCCAGACTCATCATACCCATAATACTCTTGGCATTAACCTTTTTTTCTTCTGCCTGGATATAAATCTTACTGTCATACTTACTGGCTTCCTGTACCAACAATGCTACGGGGCTGGCTTCCAAACCGCTAGCCAGATTGATTACCATACTTCTTTCTTTCATATTTGCCTCCTCTTTTAGAACCTAGTTCTATCTGCTATTTCGCTTAATTTACGCAATCTGTGATTCACACCCGACTTCCCTACCGGGGGATCCAGATATTGACCCAATTCCTTCAAGGGTGCATCAGGATACTCCAAACGCACCTCTGCCATCTCCCGAAGGGCATCCGGCAGATTCTGAAACCCATAATGGTCTCTCAAATAAATAATATCCTCTATCTGCCTGGTGGCTGCACTGACAGTCTTAGATATATTGGCCGTCTCACAATTCACTCTACGGTTAATGGAATTCCGCATCTCTTTCAAAATGCGCAGATTCTCCAGCTCCATCAGAGCCACATGTGCCTCGCACACGTTCAAAAGGTCCACAATGCCGGAACCTTCCTTTAAATATACTACAAAATATTTTTTACGCAAAACAATCTTTGCTTCAATATCAAAACTCTGTATCATCTCCTGCAGCTGTAGGGCTTTGCCCTCTTCCGTGCATACAAACTCCATATGATACTGCTTGCTGGGGTCACTGATGGAACCCACACTTAAGAATGCACCTCTCAGAAAAGCCCGCCTGCAACAGGCATTCTTTAGCAAAACAGGGTCCACCGGCTCACTTAAATCACCGATTTTCCCCATAAAAGCTTCCATTTCGTCCCGGTTAATAGGCACATCAACATTTATATTATATGTTTTTTTCAATAATGTAAAGCCTTTTCTCACAACGGCTTCATTTTCCGACAAAAAACCTATGGTGTAATTACCCGCCGTATCCCGACCGTATTGTCCGCAAAAATGCATAATTGCTGCCAACTCTGCCATCTGGCAATGTCTGGCACTATTCATCTGCTTCCCCAGTTCTTCCTTTACCTGACTTGAAAAAGACATCCCTACCTCGCTTACTTTCCTTTTGCATCCACATCCCTGTGAAACAGCTTTAATCCGTAATTACCTTTATTTTTCAGACCGCTGTGCAACTCACGGGCTAGGGTAACACTACGGTGCTTACCCCCGGTACAACCCACAGCAATGACCAGCCGGTTCTTACCCTCCGACACATACCGGGGAAGCAAAAACTCCATCATATCCGTCAGCTTGTCCATAAACTGCTTTGCCTCCGGAAAGCTCATCACATACTCCCGGACCTCCCTATCATTGCCCGTCTTGTGCTTTAACTCTTCGATATAATAGGGATTAGGCAAAAATCTTACATCAAATACCAAATCCGCATCGGAGGGAATCCCATGCTTAAAGCCAAAAGACATGATGGTAACCATCAGACTATTATATTCCTCATTGGCCACAAAAATGCGGTCTAACTCCTCTTTCAGTTCTCTGGTCAGCAGATTGGAAGTATATATCACATAATCTGCTTTTTTACGGATGCTCTCCAAAATCTTACGTTCCTTACGTACGCCATCTTCTACCCGGCCATCCAATGCCAGCGGGTGACTACGTCTGGTCTCCTTGTAACGCTTAATCAACGTATCCTCCTGGGCATCCACAAAGAGTATCTCTATTTTGGTACCACCATTCTCCAGCTTGTCCAGTATCTGAACAATTTCTTCAATGGGCTGATCTGCACGGACGTCCAGACCCAGCACCACCTTATCAATTTCATTACCGGGCTCGGAAATCAATTCCACAAATTTCTCCAGTAGCGGCACCGGTAAATTGTCCACACAGTAAAATCCTGCATCCTCCAGCATTTTCAAGGCGGTGCTTTTACCACCGCCACTCATCCCCGTCACAATCACAAATCTCATAGCTCATCCAGCCTTTCTCTTATGAAAACCCTAAGAAGATAACCTCCGGCTCCAGTTTCACCTGAAAACGTTCCCATACCCTGCTCTGTACCTCCGCAATCAATGCACGTACATCTGCTCCGGTGGCCCGGCCCACATTCACCACAAAGCCGCAATGCTTATCTGACACTCTGGCTCCGCCAATTTGAAAGCCTCTCAGGTCTGCCTTCATAATCAATTCTCCTGCAAAATAACCCTCGGGACGCTTAAAAGTACTGCCCGCACTGGGATACTCCAAAGGTTGCTTCTCCCTGCGCCTGGTAGCCAACTCATCCATGAGGCTCTTAATCTCATCCCCATTACCGGGCTGCAGCTCCAGCTCTACTTCTGTAACGATCAATTGCTGCTCCTTCACGATACTGTGACGATACCCGAATTTCATGGCTTCATTGGTAAGCTCACGAATCTCCCCCTGGGGAGTCACCACCTGTACCCGGTATGCCACCTGACACAACTCACCGCCATAGGCACCCGCATTCATGGTAATACCACCGCCAATGGTACCGGGAATACCGGAGGCAAATTCCAAACCTGTAAGACCATGCTCCCAAGCCGCCTTGGCTACTTGGCTCATGAGGGCTCCAGCCCCCGCAATGAGTCGATTACCCTCCACCCGGATGGTACTCATATTGGGACCAACCTTGAGAATCGCTCCCCGATAGCCCTCATCACTGACCAGTAAATTACTGCCATTACCCAGCAAAAAGCAGGGAATCCCTGCCTCCTGCAAAATTTTTCGAGCCCCTAGCAGCTGCTCTGCATTTTCCGGCTCCAGAAAAAGATCAGCCGGTCCGCCGATGCGAAAGGTCGTATGCTTACTCATAGGCTCCTGCATCAAAATACAGCTCTTTGGTATGCAATTTTCCAGCTTTTCCATCAATCCGTTCATGCGCTTCCTTCTAGCGGCCCAGAATCAGTCCTGCCGCTCCCACAATTCCTGCATCATTGCCCAACTGAGCCAAAGCAAAGGTCACATTAGAACAGGGTGTGAACACATACTTTGCAAAAGAGGGCTTCACATACTCTAACAAAATCTCTCCGTCCTAGGATACACCGCCGCCGATTACAAATACCTCGGGATTGACCACATTGGCTACTGCCGCCAGACCCTTGCCCAGATATTCACCAAAGCGGTGGGCAATCTCTATCGCCACCTCATCCCCTGCCTTCACTGCATCAAATACAGTCTTGGCAGATACTTCGCAGTCTCTCAGCATACTGGCTTTGTCATCCTCTGCCAGTCGTCTCTTGGCCAGACGTACAATACCGGTTGCGGAGGCATACTGCTCCAGGCAGCCCTTCTTTTTGCAGCCGCATTCCTCGGTCTCATGATCCTCAATATGAATATGACCGATTTCACCACCGGCACCATTGGCTCCGGTAAGGATCTGACCGTTTACAATAATACCGCCACCTACGCCGGTACCCAGGGTCACAGCCACCAGATTGCGGTAGCCCTTGCCGCCACCCTGCCACATTTCACCGAAGGCAGCCACATTGGCGTCATTATTGGCCTTTACAGGCACACCCAGAATATCCTCCATAATCTTACGCACATTCAAAGGCTTCCAGCCTAAATTAACTGCGCCGTTACACATGTAGCCATCATCATCCACAGCACCGGGAGCGCCTACACCCACACCGGCCACCTTATTCTTGGCAATGCATTTTTCTCTCATCTTTTCCAAAATACTCTCGGCTACATCGGGAAGAATCCTCTCGCCGCCATTTTCCTTTACAGTGGGAATCTCCCATTTATCCAGTATATTCCCTTCCTGATCAAATAATCCCAATTTGACGGTTGTACCGCCGATATCCACACCAAAT
>JAFUKK010000278.1 GCA_017473665.1 Lachnospiraceae bacterium | reverse complement strand
TCTCAGTGTCTTTACCAAAAATAAATTCTGTGGGACTGTAAAACTGAAAATTATCCATTTACTTCTTCCTTTCCATACATGTACATCTGTTAATGCTATATTCGCATCTGTTGATGCCATACTCGCAAACCCGTGCTGCGCACTTATTGTCCGCTATGCGGACTGTTTGCTCGTTATTCGCGTAGGAAACCAAATGTCACCTCCGGTGCCGCTTGGTTTCCTCTACGCGTACATTGTATCCTATTTTTATGGTTCATTGCCACCTATAATTTGCTCCATATCGTGCATTGCTTGTTCTTTACTTTTAAACACAATTCCATGGATACCCAGTACATTGGCAGCCTGAATATTTACTCCGGTATCATCCAAGAAAATGCATTCATTCGGATTCAGATCATAACGTTCCAATAACCGCAGATAAATAGCCTCATCGGGCTTTACCAATTGTTCACGATAGGACAATATCCCTCCATCCATCAGCGGGATAAATGCCAGACTGTCCTCACACTCCACCTCTACCTTGTGGGAAAAATTGGACAAATAATATACTCGGAAACCACGATTTTGCAGTTCCTGTACCCAAGGGCAAGCATAGTCTCTGATGGTCACCATGCCGGACATATCCGCAACACCATCCCTAATCTGCTCCGCAATCTCAGGATCATTGGCAATAAATCCCTGCATCAGCTGTTCAAAACTCCATACTCCCCGATCCAGTTCTGCCCAGGTAGGTGTATTCACCGTGGCATCACCAATCCGTTGTGCCATATATTCATCAAAGCCTTTTTCCATGAGGAATTCTTTCCACCGGAAATCGGCTAACACATTGCCAATATCAAAAATGATATTTTTGATCATATTAAACCTCTCACTCTACGTAAGACCTTTAAACACACCCAAGACGCATTGTTTTCCCAATGTTTCTCAAATATGCCGAAGAAACAGTATTTTCGCAATGTTTCTCAAATATGCCGGAGGCACAGTATTTTCGCAAGTTTCTGCTATGCAGAAATTGCATCTCAAATATGCCGAAGGCATATTTGTAAGAATAGGGAAACCACTGTTTCCCTATTCTTTGCCATCCCAACAATAGGTACACAGCTTGCATCTGTCAATACCTACAGACTTCACCATATCATCCAATCTCTGGAATTTCAGGGTAGTAAAATTCAATTTCTGACGGATACGCTCTACCATCTCTGCATACTCGGGCGTATCAGGGTCTACATAATCCATCAGATTGACAGTCTTGCCCTCATCCTCAATCTCCTTCAAGACTCTCCTGGCAATCAGATCCATCTCGGAAGTAGAACGGGAAAAATTCAAATACTTACAACTAAACATAATAGGAGGACAGGCAGGTCTGATATGAACCTCCTTCGCTCCACTCTGATATAAAAACTCTGTAGTCTCTCCTAACTGGGTACCTCGTACAATAGAGTCGTCAATCAATAGCAGACTCTTATCCTGAATCAAATCATGCACAGGTATCAGTTTCATCTTCGCAATCAGATTGCGCTGGGTTTGAATGGTGGGCATGAAAGACCTGGGCCAAGTAGGCGTATATTTAATAAAGGGTCTGCCATAAGGAATCCCCGAATGATTGGCATATCCAATGGCATGTGCAATACCGGAATCCGGCACACCTGCCACAATATCCGGCTTTACATCATCTCTCTCTGCCAGCATGGCACCACAATCACAACGCATCTTTTCCACACTGACACCCTCGTAGGATGATGTGGGATAACCATAATATACCCATAAGAAAGTACAAATCTTCATATCAGAACCGGGCTGCACCATAGTATGCACCGCCTCAGGGGTCACCACTACGATTTCGCCGGGCCCCAACTGCCGTACCTCCTGGTATCCCAGATTCAAGTATGCAAAGCTCTCAAAAGACACACAATGAGCGCCTTCTTTTTTACCAATGGCCACCGGTGTCCTGCCCAATCTGTCTCTGGCCGCATAGATGCCTGCCTGGGTCATCACCAAAATAGTCATGGAACCTTCAATACGCTCCTGGGCATACCGGATACCCTCTATCAGATTATCTTTCTGATTAACCAGTGCCGCTACCAACTCCGTGGGATTGATATCGCCATTACTCATTTCATAGAACTGCAGATTCTTTTTACCAGTCAGTTCCTTCAAAATATCCTCTATATTATTAATCTTACCTACGGTAGTAATAGCAAAGGTACCGTGATGAGAGCGCACCACAATGGGTTGGGGCTCATAATCAGAGATACATCCGATACCAATCTGTCCCTTCATTTGACCAAAATCCTTGTCGAATTTTGTACGGAAAGGAGAATTCTCTATACTATGAATGGCCTTTGCAAAGCCCTTTTCCTGACTATATACTGCCATGCCCGCACGTCTGGTTCCCAGATGGGAATGAGAGTCCTTTCCACAAAAAAAATCAAATACACAGTCTTCATTAGATGCTACGCCAAAAAATCCACCCATATCATTCACTCCTATTTCTATTCACACAATTTCAAGTCTCCACTAAGTTGCATACCTTATGATTATAAAACACAGTTTTTCAGAAATCAACCAAACAAAAAAGACACAATGCATTTTTATACATTGTGCCCTATTTTCACAAATTATGCGTTCATTTTTCCTATAAATTCCCTAACACGAGCATTATCAGTAGCAAAGATTTCCTCAGGTGACCCTTGCTCAACAATCACACCCTGCTCCATAAAAATAATCCTATCGGATACCTCACGGGCAAATTGCATCTCATGTGTTACAATTATCATGGTCATGTGCTCCTTGGCCAATTGACGGATTACCTTCAGCACTTCCACCGTCAGCTCAGGGTCCAATGCACTGGTGGGCTCGTCAAAAAATAATATCTTGGGTTGTAATGCCAATGCGCGGGCAATAGATACCCTCTGTTGCTGTCCCCCGGACAACTGATAAGGATAGCTGTTTGCCTTATCCTCCAGCCCCAGCTGAGCCAGCAGTTTGGTGGCTCTCTCCATTGCCTGTGTCTTGGATACCTTGTCCACACTAATGGGCGCATCAATAATATTCTTAAGTACGGAATAATGGGGAAAAAGATTTAAATTCTGGAATACCATGCCATAACTCTTTCTAATTTCCTTTAACTCAGCCTTAGACGCGTAGACGCAACAGGGATTTCCTGCTTTATCTGCCTCTTGGCGACAGGCATGCTTACCCAGATATATCAATTCGCCTCCATCCATCTTTTCCAGCATGGTAGCACAACGAAGCAAGGTGGACTTACCGGAGCCGGAAGGACCGATGATAGATACTACCTCTCCCTCTCGTACCTGCAAAGAAATATCCTCCAAGACACCATTGCCGTCAAAGGCTTTTTTTACATGATTCATTTCCAATAAGATATTTTGTTTTTCCATAACCTAACTCTCCAAAATGAATGAGCTGTATCCAGCCTTAACGATAGTATGCAAAGCGCTTTTCCAGATACTCCATAACAGTAGCCACTATCAGATTAAATATGTAATAAAACACACCTGCTACCATCAAGGGCATAATACTGGTAGAACCGGCACTGATTTCCTGGGCGATGGTAAACATCTCCGCTACAGAAATAGTAAATGCCATGGAAGTATCCTTGACCAGGGTAATGGTCTCATTGGTAATGGAAGGAAGAACTCTTTTGATTACCTGAGGCAATATAATCTTAAAGAAGGTCTGGGCCTTGCTGTATCCCAAAATCTCCGCTGCCTCATATTGTCCTACCGGCATAGATTCAATACCGGAACGGTAAATCTCTGCAAAATACGCTGCATAATTAATGACAAATGCTATAATCACCGCCGGGAACCGATAGCCCCTGCCCATCTGCAATTCAAATACATAGTAGGGCGCAAAATAGACCACAATAATCTGCAACATCAAAGGAGTACCTCTCATGATGGAGATATATGCCTTTGCAATCCCTCTGATAATAGTATTCTTGGACATTCTTCCGAATGCCACAATCATACCCAGAGGTAAGGAAAACAAAAGGGTGAGTAAAAATATCTCAACAGTTAACACAAAACCTTCTGCCAATTGGGTAATCAAAGTAAAAAAGTCCATGGAAAGTAAATACCTTTCTGATTATTTACCAATACATACACTATCGGTAAGATCCCACTTCTCTGCAATCTTCATGAAAGTACCGTCAGCTACCATCTCATCAATGGTCTTCTGTACCTGATCACGAAGCTCAGTGTTGCCCAGCAGGAAACCTACACCATACTGCTCTACTGCCAACAGATTCTCATCACCTGCCAGCATTACAAATGCACCGGCCTCACGTTTTTCAATCTGGAACTGTGCTACACCGATATCGATAGCTACTGCATCTACTGCCCCCTGCTCCAGATCCATGAATGCGGTATTGTAATCAGCGTACTCAATTAATTCCTCGAAGGAATCTCTCAGCGCGATATTGTCTGCATTTTCTTCATCATTCAATGCCGCTAATGCTGCGGAAGCCTTCTGAACAGCTACCACCTTACCGGCTAAATCAGCCTTGCTAACTACACCGGAATCACTTGCTACTACAAACACCTGGCTGTTATCCACATAGGGCTGGGACCAGGTATACAGTTCCTCACGACCATTCATGGTGAAACCATTCCAGATACAATCAATGGCCTTGGAAGACAATTCCATATCCTTGGCATTCCAATCGATAGGCTGCTTTACCAATGTCCAACCGTTTCTGGTAGCTACTTCCTGAGCCAGGTCCAAATCAAAACCTACGTACTCGCCTGTAGTTTCATCACGATAACCATAGGGAGGGAACTCTGCGTCAAAACCTACTGTAAAAGTGTTTTCATCCTTTGCGCCACAGCCTGCCAGCATGCTAAGTGCCAGTACCAGTGATGCAGCTAATGCTACTAATTTTTTCATAATCTACCTCTTTCCGTGCTTTTGCACCTAATATGGCGAACCAAAAGCCCATTACTTTAGCAACGTAACGTACTAACTTATTAATTCGCGACTATTTGAAATGGTATCATGCATGGTTAGAAAAGTCAATCGACTAATTCTCTCTTTTATCGTAAATATCCACCAATTCCATTACTTCCTGCCTGTATTCCGGATAGTAATCCACTATCAGCAGTACCTCCTTACGCGCTGTGTCCGCCACCTCACTGTTGTACTCCAACTGCTTACGCAGCTGTTGCCTTGTCTGAATCAAATCATGACGATTCTCCACCATCTCCTTGGGATCCAACAGACTTTCCGGACGACTGACAAAACGATAAGGGTCTGAAATATGATAATTGATCAGCTGACTCATCAACTGCTTTTGATAATATTCTATCTTGGCTTCCGCCTCTGCAAACTGCTTCCTTTCTTCTCTCTCTTGCTGATAACGTTTCCACTGTTTATCCAATTCATTGGCCCCACCGGTATGATATTTGACACACAGATATTCCAACAGATTGGTGTTGTTTACATATCGGATTTTCACCTTGTTTTGAAGTTGAATCAGCTTATTGATACTGACCTCCACCCGTCTACGCTCCTGGTCTGCATCCAGATACTTCACACATAACACCGTCAGTGCAATGGCTGCAGCTGTCACAGTGAGAAAATATCCCAGATAGGTATCCATCTCAAAGCCAAACTGCAAGACAAGTAACATCACCATGCACAGCACCAATGCTGTCACAAAAATCACTGCAATGCTCTTCAAATTAGATAAAATCCCATAAAGTTCTTCTCTTCTGTATGCATAAGCATGGCGTTCACCACTAAGTCGCTGCATATCCTGTTTTACCAGCACTGCATACTTCTCACACTCCCGCAGTTTTCCTATCCCCTCAGCAATTTCTTCTTCCCGGTCCTTTATGGCCTGATACTCTCCGTCGGACATACGGTTCTTTTTATTTTGATAGGACTGACGTTCCTGTTCTAAAGTCACTAATTTTTGTGCCTTCAGATTCAACTCTTCCCGTTCGGGCTCAGGAATGGCTTCCACCTCATCCAAATCCATCAGACTGGCAGTCACCCGGTTATAATCTTCTGTCAACAAATGTATTTCCCTGGAGGCCTCTGCTATCTGCTCCAGACATTCTGTAATGTAACTGCTGCGCTGCTGTGGATCACGAAAATCTACATCATCTCGCAGATATACCTGTTGTTGCTGTTCTTCTGCCGGTTCTGTTATCTTTCTTTTCTTTTTGAAAAGCTTTTGCCAAAAACTCATTTACAAATCCTCTATTCACTGATATGAAAACGATACTGGTTTCTGATAGATTGGGTAATTCTATCACTTTCCTCATAATAACGTTGGCTTTCATTGCTGCTACGATATTCCTTGCGCTCCTGCAGGCGTAAGTACTCCGGTTGTTGCTGCCACAGTTCCCTGCACTGCTGCAACTTTTGCTCCAACTCCAGAGAGATTTCATGTCCCTCCGGGTACCGCTCTACAAAGGATACATACTCCTGGTCATCCAAATAAAGACGACTACAAGCCATCAGCGCTCCCAAATGTTCTGCCACCGGCTCTGCCTCATAAGCCTCCCGGAAACACTCTGCCGCTTTCTCATACCGCATCATACCGCATAGGGCTACTCCTTTATTATGTAATATAGCTGCATAGATGCCGTATGCCGGCATCTTTTTACCATTGTGTTCATCCTCATGCCATTTGGAAAGGAGATGATCATACCCTTTTATGGCAGACAAATACTTACCTCTTTCAATAAGTGCATCCACCTGACTCTTCCGACGCTCTATACTGCTGAGGCCGGACCCCTTTTTCAATACCTGCTCCACATTATCCAATAACGTCCTGTCAAAGAGCCCTGTGTATTGTAAAATGGTCAGTACAAATACGCTCAGCGATCCCTGACGATGAATCATGGGGTGCAATGCATGAGCCAGCTCCGTAAGTCCGCACTCCCGGCCAATCCAATTGACCAAAGCATCCTTCATTAGGGAAATATCCAGCAGAAAAGCATTTTCCCTCAGACAAAAGC
>JAFUKK010000277.1 GCA_017473665.1 Lachnospiraceae bacterium | reverse complement strand
CCAACACAATCTCACCATCTGCAGCCAATTTTAACAGATTTCTGATGAGAATACCGCCTTCTCCCTCATTACGCAGTGCATCCTGGCCATAAAACCACTGATTCACTCCCTGCTTTTTGCACAACGCTGTGGGAATACGATAGCTATCCTCTCCCATCACGGAAGAAAGTGTTTCCACTTGGTCCGAACCACACTGGCAATAGCTGATTTGGACATAATCATTACTCAAATCATATCCTACGATATACTTATTACTGCCACCCAGTTTCAACACTTTCACTCCTTCCTACATGGTTTTAAATAACCATTTATTTAGATATTCCTTGTAAAAATACTCTTCCAACAGCTGGTCCATGGTTGTAAAATCTTTCATGGTACGGCTTAACATAATATCATTAATCATCTGATATTTGCTGTCCTCATTGCCGGCACTCACTTCGCTCTTTTGGATTACGGCACTTTCCCTCATCACATCGGTACCCTGGTCCTGCTCACTAATATAATATTGCAGGCTTTCCCCAAAAAACAGTAAAAACTCCTTTATACAGTAACCACCCACAATATCCCGCATATACTCACTGTACTCTTCCTCCGTTTCTCCACTGTCATGGAGAATACGATAAGAAATACGTGCGGAAGTATCCGGCGCCCCGTGATACTCAATAATGGTACGTTCCTCCAACGCGAGCATAATATCCGAAAACTCCGTATAACTGCGCATCATATTCAAGCGAATATCCTCTGCCAGCATTCCTGACAAAAAACTCTTTGCTGCAGCCAAAATCTGTTCATTCACGCGGTCATGATTCTCCGCGTAATATTTTACAAATGCATATCTGCATATCTTTTGCAAATCTGCCCCCAACTGATATCGCCTTAAAACCTCCCGGAAAATACATTCTTCTACCAGCTTGTCCGATACAAAATAGTCATAACAACACCTGGACATATATGCCGCTATCAGCTGTTCATCTCCGTCGTGGGATACATAATAACGGAAAATCTCCATCTCTTCTCCCACGTAGGCATTACAATAGAGCATCTGGGTCAGAATATCACCACACAGATATCTGCAATCAATTTCGTAGGCCACTGCGGCCTTCCAGATATCCCTCATAACACGAATGGGCCCCTGGTAATAGGTCACCAGATACTGCAGTATATTACCATCGTACTTCTTTTTATCAAAGGCACAACCGCATGCGGAAAGCATAATATGAGAGCCTTCCGTATGTCCTTTTTCCATCAGGGCACTAAGCATGCGTACCAACATTTTGACTTCCACAAAATCCGGTCCAAATTCACATACCCACTTATATGCCAATTCGTATTTGCCTTCCAACACCATATACTTTACAGCTACGGTTCGTTCCTTACGTCCAAACTGTCGAAGATCCATCTGCTCCAAACATGTATGGAGACATTCTTTCTCATCTGCATCAAAATAATAATTTAACACTTTCATACAGATATTGCGCCGAATATCCGACTGAATATCAGAATGTTCTAACACCCGCAGACAGCGCTCCAGATTGGTCCCGTTAATCTCTACATCTTCCCGGGTACAAAGATAAAACTCAAACTCAGTATTGCCCGTGTCAAACCGGCTAAGGGCATCCAGGTATTCATAGGGCTGCATCAACCGTTCCATAGAATAGGATACGGTATCCGTATAACAGTTGCCTGCGTAATCCCCAAAGCACACTGCATATTCATTGCCGTATACAGGGATCCACGCACAACCGTTCATCAGAGGAATCTCTAATACATCCCTGCGCCCCGGTTCACGCACCATTACTTTACGCATCTTACAATCCAAAACCTTAACCCGGCAGGCAAACAACAATCTGGACAATGCTCCTGCATTGTGCTCATTAATCATTTCCGGCGTAAGAATATGCTGATATAACACTGCCAGATTGGAATCTATATGCTCCCGCATAATCTGTTCCAATACAAACTGCTCCATCCGTATCCGGTAATTATCAAGCACATCCGGCATACGATCCCCATGTTCCAAAATATATCTGTACAAATATGCGGTATACTCATAGCCCAGATTATTTTGATAATTAAAATATATCAATGCCGTCTTGGGAATCACCACATCCAATTCATCCAGGTTAAGCGACATCATGAAATACTCATATAGATTGGTAATTCGCAGTTGTAACTCCACACCCTTGCGATACCATTCCTGATAAGCAATACCGGTAAGTCCCCCCTTAATCAGCAGAGCACAAATCTCCTGTACCAGGCGGGAATCCATTTTCTTTTTACACAATGCTATAAAAGTCCGTAAAAGTACCGGGTCAAAGTCTCTCTTTTTACCGGACAGATATAACATCTGCTCAATCACATCCCCACTGATATTCTGATAGCGGGTACCAAAATGTAATACCTGTAACTCAAAACCTTCTAATCTGCGCAACAACGTGGGATTACTATTTAAAAGTGCCAGTGCCTCCAGGTACAGAATGGGACTACGGCATCCGTTTTCATATTGCTGACGGATAAAATCCAAACGATCATCGGCAGAACGATTATACTCTCTACTCAGGTACAGGAGCAACCATGCAATCTGCCAGCAGCAGCCGCTACTGCGATACAAAAACTCCACTTCCTCTGCAGCCTGCTGAATGTATTCCGGTTCCTGATTTACCAATGTAGTCAAATATAGATAATACGCCCTATATACATCCCATACGGGCTCCTTCTCCATAATCTCTTCCACATGCTGGAGCAGCCATCCGGCTTCATTGAACCGTTCCTCTGTAATCATCAACTGGATTTGAAACAGCTTGGGCATAATACTGATATCATCCAAAAGAAGCATTTGTTCTATCAAACGGCCGGTTTCTTTTATCCAGTTGCCTGTAGACATCTTTTTCAACCGAAAAGAGATATACAGCTGAGTCAAACGTTGT
>JAFUKK010000276.1 GCA_017473665.1 Lachnospiraceae bacterium | reverse complement strand
TAGCCTTCATCAGGAAAATGTGGCATAGACGCAGCATAAGCAAATGCCTGATCATACAGTTCCTTATTCGTTTCCGGCACCAGATGTTGTCCGTGAAGTTCGTAGAATCTGGCCATTTCCTGATCATCTCCAAATGCAACTGCGGCCCATTCCAATACAGATAGTCCGGGAGTTTGTGCAACCCATATACCTTGTCTCGTATAAAAATTCTTGATTACATCCTCTCCCAGAAGCCCTGCAGCCCGTTCTATCTTCTCCGCCATTTCACTATCATAAGCCACATACGCATCCCCTACAATACCCAATGGCACCCAGTAGCCACCGGTGAAAATCACCGGTTTCTCACTATCGAAATCCTTAGCCAATTCATAAGAAATGCGATTCATAGTGGTCTTAGCATCCTCATATTTCATATAGTCCACGTAGAACCACTGATTCATATCACTACATTGATTAAATAGTACAATACAAAAACATGCCACTGTAAATCCCTGCAATATACTACCCAGATTTTTTTGTAACTGCCCGGACACCAAACGTTCCTTTATTCTCAACATGAAATAAATAAGCAGCAATCCGGAAAAGGCACAAATCAATGGCAAAAACTGCGCCGAACGATAGTATGTGGCTTTACATTCCAACACAACCAGCAAAAAACTTGCCACAAAAACCCCCACAGTCAATATGGGAACCCAAAAATCTCTCTTACAAATACTACGGATAACCGCTGCTCCAATCAATACAACAATGGCCAATACAAAAATCTTGATGGGATAGTACGCGTACGCAAATACCAGATACATCACCAGGGTCTGTTTCACCTGCATCAGGAAATACGCCGCTGCATTATCCATATTTATCCAGGATAGCATCTCTGCAACAGATCGAAGTACCGCTTCATCTCTCAAATATCCCAAATCAAATACAGCAATCACCGTCTTGATGGTAATGCTACGTAATACCATTGCAATCAGCGCCACACCTGCACCTACACACAATGTTCCAAACAGATTCCGTTTCATGCCGGCATACCGTTCTAACAGCAAAAGCAACAGCAACCCTACTAACCATACAATCATAAAAGATTCGTAACATCCCATGGCCACAGTCATTGTCACTGCTGCCAACCCAAAGGGGACCAGATTTTTGAGCAGTTCCCTCTTTTCCCGGCTCCGGGTACGGTCCAAACCTTCCTTCATGCAAATCAAGCTGATACCTGTAAACAGATAACCAATTCCGATACCATTGTGCAGGTAGTAAGTCAAAACTTCACTATGAAGAGAATTGGACAGTAACAATCCGCCAAAAATCAGGTACCCCCATATAGGAACCTGGTCCTCCAAAACAGAGTAAAACAGACTACTCCACACTACCGCTGCCAATATCAGGAGCAGCACTGCCACCAAATCAGGCAAAAAGGGAGTAAATCGGGCAATATCCACTACCTTGCTTAACAAAAACAGGCACCATCTGCCCACTACCGCTACCAATCCTTCTTCGAAATAGTACTCATAGAGAGTGTCGTCTATTCCAATGGTGGGATGTGTCACAAAAAAACCATAAGCAGAAAGTGCAATTAAGCCCAGCAGCAACATATAAAATTTATTCTTCAGAAACAGATTCATTCTGTCCTTCCACTGTACCATTGCAATTTCTCCTCTCTAATATCTGCGATAAACTACCATATCCTTATCTCTGGCCAGTTCTTCATAGCCCAGCTCCTGACACCGTACATCCGTCTCTCCCCCTGATAAGGTGGCAATATAACGGCTCTCCAGATGCTCCAGATGCTCTTTCACATAGTCAGGTCTGCAACAACTGATTCCCGTACCCGTAGGAAGGGCGTATAAAAGTTGCCACTTCAGATTCACATATTCTCCGGATTCCCAATCCCCATCCGTCACGGGCTTGCTCTGAAAATCCCAGACCACCACATTGTCAAAGGACGGCACCCGGGTCTCATCCAATATCAGTTTTTCCTCAAAAATCTCCTGCCAGCAAGTCAACTGTTCTTCCTGCTGTGCTGATATATAAGGCACCTGATAATCATAAGGGTCCACCGCCTGATAAGTATACAAATAAGCAAATGTGGCCCCCACCAGTACCACCTTACGGTAGAGTTTTGTGTCCATTAGACTCACCATGAAAATCCCCACCGCCATAAAGGTCAACAAGTGTTTGCTGCCTTCTATCAACTTATACATCAAAAGTAATGCAAACAGCATCCCAATAAAACTGAGGGCCAGATGGCCATTAACAATCAATTGCTTTTGCTCCTTACGACGCCAATTACGTAAGCTTTGACAGATAAAAACCACCATCAGCAACAGATAACCACCAAAGAACGCTCCTGCCGTCCAACCGGTCTTAAATCCCTGAACGGTAAATGCCAGAAAATCCTTGCCCATATAATACAGGGTGCCAAAGAAATTCCTGATACCCGCCCCAATGCCTTCCGTAAAAAAGGTAGTAATCCAATCGGTAAAGAACAGGGGTGCAAAATATTCTGCCCCCAGAAAATGCTTAATGGCCCAATATAAACCCAGTACCACTATCAGCACCAGGCCGGAGCCCATGACACCCTTTCTACCGTTGCGACGAATCCATAAGCCCATGGGCAATGCTAAAAACAACAGCATATAAGGCCGCATCAACACTAGCAATCCTGCCAATACCAGCATTACAGCCAGCTTATAGCCACGCTCCCGTTCCAGATAATTGATGCATACACCATAGAAAACAATCAACATGCTCATACATATAATTTCCGGCATACCGGAAAGCATATAACGCACAAACAGTGGAAATAAGGCAAATAAAAAACTTAACAGTCCCACCTGCTTCCAGGTAGGTTTTACCAACCATACAAACGCAAAGCAAGCCAGAGACAAAAGCACAATATTACAAACAAAAGGTGAGAAATAAGTCCACCCGAAAAGCTTGCCCCAGATAACCCAAGGAAAAACCAACACCGGGCTCCAGGCCGCATAGGACAGCTTCAATGCATGACTTTCGTTAAAACCGTAATATCCTCTGGGATAACCATATTCCACCATGGCTTCCACCTGTTTATAATAGAATAGTTCATCATTCCAGGGGGAACCCGGCAGATAGGCACTGCCTATGGTGACTCCATCCAAAGCACATTGCACCACACAGCATACCAACGGAAGCAATGCGACCAGGCAGGCCTTTAACAATACCATATATCGTTTTTCCCATTTCCACCAAGTCACAAATCGTTCCATCTCATTCCTCATATCAGATGCCTATTATTTCTCCATATTGCGTGATTCACGTATTACATACTGGGGAGAATTATTCATGCTGATGTAAATACGTCCGATGTATTCACCAATGAGTCCCAGCATGAGCGTAATCATACCGCCGAAAATGACTACCGCTGTCATCAGAGCACTAAAACCTACCGGCACATCCGGATTAAGCAGCCTTTTCACGATAGTATATAATCCGTACACTACGCCTCCGCAGAAACATGCTCCTCCGATAAAAGTGGCAATCCGAAGGGGCTTTATGGAAAATGCGGTAAAACCATTGAACCACAGTCCCAACAATTTCTTCAACGTATATCCCGAATTTCCCTCTTCACGCTCTCTGTGCTCCACTGCTACATTGGTAATATTCCTGGTAGCACGTAACACCAGACCAATCACATAGGGGTAAGAATTTTCATATTTAATCATATCCTCTACCACAAAACGTCTTACTCCAAAGTAAGAAGAAATGTACAAAGTCTTTGGCTTGTTCAGCATAAAACGAAGCATCAGCTCGTTTACCTTGCTTCCCAGATTACGGAAGGAAGAATGCTGCTTATGCTCATAGCTGGCATATACCGCATCAAACCCCTCCTCCAGCTTACCGATTAGCTTATCCACCTCATCTGCAGGTGTCTGTCCGTCATCATCCAGACATATCACATAATCTCCGCAACTGCCCCGCAATCCTGCCATCAGGCCTGCATGCTGTCCAAAATTCCTTGCAAAGTTAATCCCCTTCACATAGGGCTTTTCTTCACAAAGTCTACTTATCACAGACCAGGTTCCATCCGGAGAGCAGTCATTTACCAAAATCACTTCATAGGAATATTGTGACATTTCTGTCATTTTATTTTCAATCTCTGCTACTACCTTTTCCAAGCTAGCCTCAGAACGATAGCATGGTATTACAAAGCTTATCTTTTTTATGTTCTCTCCCATTTCGCTGTTCCTTCTCTTTCCGGCCTTATATCAGCACTCGTTTTCCTCCGGATTCCATACTGCCATCAGTATCATATCCCGGTATACTCCGTCAATGCATACATCTTCTTTCAAGTATGCTTCCCGCACAAAGCCCGCTTTCTCATAACTACGACAGGCGCGGACATTATCCGCAAACACACGCAAAAACACCTTGTGCAGCCCTTCCTTTCCAAAACAATAATCCAACATCAGTCTGGCTGCCACAGTGCCCACACCCCGGCCTCTGGCACTTTCTTCTCCAATAAATATACCGTACTCTGCCTTTCTATGAATCCGGTCAATATCCCGGATATACACAGAGCCTACCGGCTCATCCTCCAAGCAGATAATAAACTGTACTACTTTACCGGTCTCCACCATGGTCCGAATCCAATTTTCATGACTCTCTCTGGTAAACAAGGCCTGATATATGAAATTCTTACGTACCCCGTCGCTATTGCGCCAGGATACAATCAAATCCGTATCCTCATATGTCATAGGACGTAAATAGATGCCCGTTTCCGGATCTCTGAGAATCTGCTCCATCCTTCACACCTGCTTTTCACTTATTTATCCAATGCCACCTTTTTCAGGCGATACTCAAAATCTCTCCTATCCTTAGCTGCCATTACCTCCAGTATCATGCCGGAGAAAAATGCCTGAATAGCCGCCAGCATAATAAATCCACCTACAATCAACGTGGGGAATCTGGGCACCAAACCGGTACGGAAATATTCCACGAATACCGGCAACACCAAAACAGCCGCCAGCAGCACCAAAATAGCCGCCATGGCACCAAAAAACTTTAATGGTTTGTAATTTTTATATAACTGGATCATCTTCATAATGACCTTCATTCCATCACTGTAAGTATTCAGTTTGGACACACTGCCTTCCGGTCTGTCACGATATTCCACCACCACATTTTCCACTTGCATATTGTAATTTACCGCATGGATGGTCATCTCCGTCTCAATCTCAAATCCCTTGGAGAACACAGGGAAGGTCTTGATAAATTCATAACTGAAAGCTCTGTAACCGGTCATAATGTCCTTAATGTCGGTTCGAAAAAGTCTGTTGATACACACGCGCATCAGTGTATTACCAAAATTATGAAATGGACGCTTGTTTTCCGTATAGTAAGTGGATGACAGACGGTCTCCCACTACCATGTCCGCATTGTGATTTAATACCTTGTCCACCATTTCAGGAGCAGACTCCAAGGGATAGGTATCATCCCCATCTATCATCAGATAGCACTGGGCATGAATCTCACGGAACATTCTGCGGATCACATTGCCCTTGCCCTGTTTGTACTCATAACGCACTATGGCTCCCGCCTCTGTAGCCAGCTCCACAGTACGATCAGTGGAATTATTATCATATACATATACCACTGCCTCAGGCAAAGTCTCTTTCACATCTCTCACCACTTTGGCAATGGTTTTTTCCTCATTGTAGCAAGGAATCAATACTGCAATCTTGTCCATTTCCATTGTATCCTTTCTCTTACCCCCAAATCTTCATATATCTACCAGCGCACGCTATAATACATAGCACCGCCGTATATCAGCGAAAAATAATAAATACCGCATATCAGATGCCAACCATAGGCCAGCCACTGCATTACCAGCAAAAAGGGATGCTTCTTACGGGCCGTAGCCATTATCAGCACCAACAAGGCTCCTACAAAGGCAAAAAAGATACCATACATATATCCCCAACAAAAATTGAAATCTCTTTCTCGAAATCCCTTTTCATACAGGAAAAATGCCATAGCAAAACCCATCCAATATATCTGCCAGGAAAACCGGTAAATACTATTATTTTTCAATTCCTTGTGGTTCAGTAAAAATACCAATATGGGAAACCCTACTGCCAATCCGATGGCCAGGGGAATATTCTCACAATAACGCCCCCAAACACTGCCAAAGGTAAAACCAATACCGCCTTCACTGCCATCCTTGGCAACAAAGACGCCACTATACTGGTATAGCAAATCTACAAAAGTGGGAACAAAGCATAACCCCAAGCATATGGTGGGCTTAAAATTACGGAAACCGCGGCGAATCAGGCGGTACACCATAATCAGTCCTGCAGCCCCCACCAACACAATGGTAAAGCTGGGTTTGGCCATGGTAGCCAAAAGCAGACTGCAGGCAAACAGCAGATATTCCTGCATATCCACTCCCGCTTCTGAGCCGGACCAGCGGCCCGAATATCCCTGCTCATAACGATCCAGTAATAAAGCGTACTGGTAAAAAGCCAATATAGCAAAGGGTCTGGCTGCCATAAAAGTAGCATTATGATGAGGATTCCCGGAAAACACCCCCAGATAATCCCGAATAATACCCGGCAGATAAATCTCACCGGGAGGGTATACCATAGACACAAAAAACAGAGAAACGGCAATAACGCTTAAGAGCACCCCTGCCAACCAATCCTTGCGCCCCATGGCTTGTTGCAACTCCGTTAAGGTCACCCTGTTTAATACCCCTTTTACTGCCACCAGGGACAAGCTGTTTAATGTCATGGTAGCCAGTGCCATAGCCATCTCAGGGGACACAAAAAGGTCGAATACTTTGCCCGTCCAAAACAGAATAGGGTAAGGAAAACTATAACCACTGTCCAGCCCCTGCATTTCCAGAATATAAGCCTTCATATCCGAGTGAAAGCTTTGTTCGCTACCGGTACACTGCCTGTAAAACAGGTGCAGCATCAGGCAGGAAAAGCCTATGAGTAACAGCCAAAATACCGCTACATCTATTCGTTTATTCCGTTTTTCCCGTGCCTGATACTCCACACTTACGCCTCATTTCCCATTACTTTTGCTCATAACCTTTTTGTTTAATCAGGTCTATGACTCTCTTTACATACTTCCGACAGTCTTCCAATTCTCCTGCCTCTACCATTACACGAATCAACGGCTCCGTACCGCTTTCCCGTACCAGAATACGTCCGCCATCTCCCAACTCTGCGGCAATATCTGCCACATGGGCCTGAATCTCCTTGTCCTGCTGTACCGCATTCTTATCTAACACACGGATATTCTCCAGCACCTGGGGAAATACCTTAAAGGGAGCTGCCAGTTCACTTAAAGCAGCTTTCTTTTCCAGCATAACCTCCATCATCTTGATGGCAGTCAAAATACCGTCTCCTGTGGTAGCATATTTCTTAAAAATAATATGTCCCGACTGCTCACCGCCGATACGATAACCATTCTGAGTCATGTTCTCATATACGTACTTATCGCCTACAGCAGTCTTTTCATACTCAATATCCATGGCATCAAAAGCTTTATACAAGCCAAAATTGGACATAACGGTGGTCACCACCTTATTACCAAGCAGCTTGCCCCGCTCCTTTAAGTATCTGCCGTAAATATACAGAATGGCATCGCCGTCCACCAAGTTACCCTTCTCATCCACACACAGGCATCTGTCCGCATCGCCATCAAAAGCAAAACCCACATCCAGACCATTTTCTACTACATACTTCTGCAGGCCCTCAATATGAGTGGAGCCGCAATCCGTATTGATATTCAACCCATTGGGCTCATTGTTGATTACATAGGTCTTGGCACCCAGGGCATCAAATACACTCTTGGCAATGGTCCAGGCACTGCCGTTGGCACAGTCCAGGCCCACCTTCTTTCCCGCATAAGAACGGGTAGCCAGAGAAATCAAATACCCCACATAACGATTTCTTCCTGCGGCATAATCCACAGTGGTACCGATATTTTCCTTTTCTGCATAGGGCACCTCACCGATGACGCCATCCAGGTAATCCTCCACCTTTAACAGAGTCTCTTCTTCCATCTTTTCACCATTGCTGTTCAGAAGCTTGATGCCATTGTCATCGCTTCGATTTGGTCATGTGTTACATAAATTGTTGTTGCTTGTAAGTTA
>JAFUKK010000275.1 GCA_017473665.1 Lachnospiraceae bacterium | reverse complement strand
GATGCACTGGGCATCAGCAGTTATGGCGAGAAGGAAAAGGCATATTACCAGAACCTGATTGACAATGCAGAGGCTACTAAGCAGGAGCGTATTGCAGCCAATCTGGAAGAGGTGTTGGAGACTAAGGACACCCTGGAAGGAAAACTGGCAGGAAATCAGGAAAAATTAGGGGAATTATCCAAGGAATTTGCAACCGAGTTTGCAGATGTGGACATGACCGATGTGGATGCTGTGAAGACCAAAATCAGCGAATTGCTGGAGACGGAAGGAGGCGCTGAGAAATATGCCTCTTTGAAGGAATGGTCCACAGAATACGATAAGACCACTGCTGAATTAGAGCAGGTCAATGCAAAGCTGACTGCAAAGCAGGTGACGGATGAGAATGGTAACCTGGTAGATGCAGTGGACGAAGATGGTAATGTGATTTATGAACTGAATGTAGATATCGTAGCAGGTATTGAAGCAGAGGTGGATGAAGAGGTGGCATCAGCCGGTGATATATTAAATCAGTTATCTTCCAGAACAGGCACTGCTGCTAATAAAATTGATGGACAGGATGCGGAAATAGTACTGAATGGTGTGCTCTTTACATCCAGTAGCAATACTTTCGAGATTAATGGCCTGACTATGACCATGAATGCTACCACAGCACCTAATGAGGAAATCACAGTTACTACCCAGGATGATACAGATGGTATCTATGATATGATTAAGGGCTTCTTTAAGGAGTACAATGCCTTGATCAATCAGATGGATAAATTATACAACGCAGACTCTTCTGACGAATACGAACCTTTGACCGATGAGGAAAAGGCAGAGATGAGCGAGGATGCGGTAAAAGAGTGGGAGACCAAGATTAAGGATGGTTTGCTGCGCAGAGACTCTACCATCAGCACCGTGGCCAGTGCCATGAAGCAGGTAATGATGTCAGGCTTTGAGGTAAATGGGCAGAAGATGTACCTGAATAATTTCGGCATCGAAACCATGAGTTATTTCCTGGCGCCGGAGAATGAGAAGAATGCGTACCACATCGCAGGGGACCCTGATGATACGGCGACTTCCGGTTCACCGGATAAGCTGAAGGCTATGATTGCCAGCGACCCGGATACGGTAGTGGATTTCTTTACCCAGCTGTCTCGTGAAATGTACTCTAAGATGAGTGACTTGATGAAGGCCACTGATTATAGTTCTTCTTATACTGTATATGACGATAAGAAGATGAAGAGCGATTATGAGGACTACACCAGCAAGATTGCAGAATTGGAAGACAAGCTGCATGAATATGAGGATAATTGGTATGCGAAGTTTGCGAGAATGGAGACTGCAATGGCTAAAATGCAGAGTAACGCAAGCGCGGTAACCAGTTTGATAGGAGGTTGATGATATGGCAATGCCCAATGCTTACGCACAATATAATAATAGTAAGGTGTTGACGGCTTCACCGGCAGAGCTTACGCTGATGTTATATGAAGGAGCTATCAAGTTCTGCAATATTGCAGTGGTAGCCATTGAGCATAAGGATGTTGAGAAGTCCCATGTCAATATAGTAAAGGCTCAAAAGATTATCGATTATTTCAGGCAGACGTTGGATATGAAGTATGAGGTGGCTCAGGATTTTGATAGGGTGTATACTTATCTGGCGAGACGCTTGGTGGAAGCCAATATGAAAAAGGATGCAGAAATCGTAGAAGAGGTGCTTACACATCTGCGTTCCATGCGTGATACTTGGAAGGAAGTAATGCGCCTGAATCGGGAGAAAGGAACCGCTTAATGGAGAATCAGTTAGATATTCTGGCAGAAAGCCTGGAAAAGAAAATTGTCATTCTGCAGCGCCTGCAGGAGTACAGTGCCCAGCAGGAACAGGTACTTGCTCAAGAAAATATGGACTTGGAAGCTTTTGATGCATTGGTGGAAAAGAAGGACAAGCAGATTGATCAGCTGAATCGGCTGGATAGTGGATTTGAAACTCTAGACCGTAAGCTTTCCAAAGAACTGGAGGGTAATCGGGAGAAGTATACAGAGCAAATCAAGCGATTGCAGGGACTTGTATCCCGAGTAATGGAGATGAGTGTCAGCATCCAGGCTCAGGAACAGCGAAACAAGAAGCAGGTGGAGGATTTCTTTGCCGGTCAGCGGGCACAGATTCGCCAGGGACGTAAGAGTTCCAAGGCTGCTTATGACTATTACAAGAATATGAGCAAATCCAACTATGTAATGCCCCAGTATTTCGATGGAAAGAAGTAATACTGTAGAGGGATAGGAATAATTTCCTAAAAATTTTAAAAAATTATCAAAAAGGGGTTAAGTATTTGAAAATCTCTCCGATAATTAAAGTAAGAAAAGCAAGTAGGACTATCAAGTTCAAGCTTTTTACATAACGGGAAAGGTTGATTCGCACGATTAATCGGAACCGTTGTAACTTGGCTAAGGCCGGAAGGAACGTGCGACCCGGAAAGCTACAGCCGCAAACTAGTGCAAGGATGCACTTTTCAGTTTATTTTCAAGGAGGAAAATATATGGTAGTACAGCACAATCTTACAGCAATGAACTCTAACAGAATGTTAGGATTAACTCAGGCAACTCAGGCTAAGTCAACCGAGAAGTTATCATCCGGTTACAAGATTAACCGTGCAGCTGATGATGCAGCAGGTTTATCCATTAGTGAGAAGATGAGAAAGCAGATCAGAGGTCTGACCCAGGCTTCCCTGAATGCAGAAGACGGTATCTCTGCAGTACAG
>JAFUKK010000274.1 GCA_017473665.1 Lachnospiraceae bacterium | reverse complement strand
CTTTATCATGGCATTTGGTGTGGGTGTGGCAGCAATCCGAAGTGATAAGCATGCAGAGAATGATAGTTTTGGTCTGGTAGCGCTGTGTTCTATCGGTCCTATCCTGGCGGTACTGTTGCTTGGAATGCTGTACCACCCCGGCGAGGCCCAGCAGGTGTCAGAAGCCATTCCTGTGATTGATAATACGGTAGATTTGTGGAGGCTTTTCTCCCATGAATTGCCGGAGTATATCAAAGAGATGGCAATATCCCTGTTCCCCATTATCTTTTTCTTTGGGCTGTTTCAGCTGGTAGCAAGAGATATCAATAAGCAGACCCTGGTGAAGATTGGAGTGGGTCTGGTGTATACATATATGGGGCTTGTATTGTTTCTGACCGGTGTAAATGTTGGATTTATGCCTGCCGGTAATTATCTGGGCCAGATTATAGCGGGCTTGCCTTATGCATGGATTATTGTACCCATCGGTATGATCATTGGTTACTTTATCGTAAAGGCAGAACCGGCAGTATTTGTATTGACCCATCAGGTAGAGGAGATGACCTCCGGCGCTATTTCGGCCAAGGCTATGGGACTGAGCTTATCCATTGGTGTGTCTGCTTCTGTGGGGTTGGCAATGATCCGGGTGCTCACCGGAATTTCTATTATGTGGTTCCTTGTGCCGGGCTATCTCATTGCACTGGTGTTGACCTTCTTTGTGCCCAAGATTTTTACAGCCATTGCATTCGACTCCGGTGGTGTGGCGTCCGGTCCGATGACAGCCACCTTCCTATTACCCTTTGCAATGGGGGCCTGTGAAGCTCTGGGAGGCAATATCATCACGGATGCCTTTGGTATCGTAGCCATGGTAGCCATGACACCGCTCATCACCATTCAGATTATGGGTATGGTGTTTAAGATTAAGGAACATAAGCTTCACAAAAATGCAGGTCAGCAGGCGGTTATTTCTGTGCCCGATGTTGTGGCAGATATGGAAATCATCGAACTGTAATTGTTGATAACCTGTGAGAAAGTGAGGATACTATGGGAAATCTATTTTTAATGACCACCATTGTGGATAGAAAAAATGTAAGTGATTATTTGGAACTGTATGAGCGTAATGAACAGCATGTGATGTTTGTGACATTAGGTGCAGGAACAGCCTCCAATGCAGTATTGGATTACCTGGGATTGGACCATGCGGACAAAGCAGTGATCTTCTCTGTGCAGGAGGAGGATACCTGGTTACTACTAAAGAAATGTCTGCGTAGAGAATTGCAGATTGACGCACCGGGAGGCGGTATTGCCTTCATTGTACCTCTCAGCAGTATAGGAGGTAAGAAAACATTACAGTTTCTTTTGGAAAAGGAAGATTATCAGAGACAGGAGGAGTCAACCTTGAAGGATACAACCCATGAACTGATTGTGGCTATAGCCAATTACGGAAATATAGAGTTAATTATGAGTGCGGCCAGAGAAGCGGGAGCTTACGGCGGTACGGTGCTTCATGCCAAGGGTACCGGTATGGAGATTGCAGAGAAGTTCATGGGAATCTCTCTGGCAAATGAGAAGGAAATGGTATTCATCGTGGCCAAGACCGAGCAGAAGAATGCCATTATGAAGGCCATTATGGAGAAGGCAGGCTTGGATACTAAGGCGAAATCCATTGTATTTTCACTACCTGTAACGGATACTGCGGGCTTGAGATTGGTAGAAGATGAGGCATAAGCGGTATTGAAAATGCACAGGATGTAAAAGAGTCCCCTTTCGGAGTTGTTCCGAAAGGGGATATTTATAAGGATGCCTTATTTTCCTGTTTTTCAATTGTTATTTGGAATAAGCATAGATTTTCGGAATCGTCATAGAGAATGAGACAAATAGAAGTGAAAAAAGTTTTTATATAGTCTGTACATATTCTTTTTTGTATGCTATTGTTACTATATCAGTTCCGTTCGGGACTCATATCTTACGGCGTCTCGCCGATTGTTTCACAATTAATTGTTTTACTTATTTTCACAGGAGGGAGACTTTATGTCTGTAAACACGTCTATTGCCTATGAACAGGCAACTGGTCCCATTGACTTTGGTTTTACCAATGATTACATGTTTCGGGCCATTCTACAAAAGAATACCAAGGTGCTAAAAGGCTTGGTATGTGCACTATTGCACTTACAGCCGGAGGATATTACATCTATTTCAGTGACGAATCCCATTGAGTTGGGTGACGGTATTGATACAAAGAGTTTTATTCTGGATGTAAAGGTGCAGATTAATTATCACACGTTGATGATTATGCCAAGTATGAGTTGAGAAACGTAAAAACCGGACGGCTTTATAGTGACAAATTCAATCTACGTGTGATAGACTTGACGCAGATAGCAAATGCTACTGAAGAGGATAAGCGGTCGCAGATATATCACTGGGCACGACTCTTCAAGGCCACTACATGGGAGGAGATTAGGATGATAGCAGCAAACAATGAATATTTATCTGAAGCATCTAGGGCATTATTTGTAATGAATGCGGACGAGATTGCCCGCGAACAAAGTCTCGCCCGGGAGGATTACAGAAGATGGCAGAATACGATCGAACGAATGCGAGATGAGGATGCCAAGATTATGGAAGAGCAGAGAAGGTTGTTGGAAGAAAAGGATGCAGAAATCGCCCGTTTGAAAGCCCTTCTGGCAGAAAAAGAAACGGAATAATTTTCTCTATATAATTTTATACGAAATCCCCTACCTTGGTGACCCGGTGCACCGAAGTAGGGGATTGTTCTGTTTTCGTTATATCAATTGTTCAAACTCTGCCAAGGGCAAAGGCTTGGAGAAAAAGTATCCTTGGATTTCGTCGCAGTGTAATGTCTGCAGGAACTGTACCTGATTCTCAGTCTCCACGCCCTCGGCGGTGATTTTCATACCCAGGCTCTTGGCCAGTTTAATGGTGTAGTGCAGTAGCTTTTCTCCATTTGCGTCTCCGATATAATCCACCAGACTTTTGTCCAGCTTGATGGTATCAAAATGCATCATATTCAGCGTAGCCAGAGAGGAATAACCATTGCCGAAATCGTCCAGATAGATGGGGAAACCGGCCTCCCGGAAGCGTTCCACCAATTCCTGTATCTGTTGGTTATTGATGGTGGCGCTTTCTGTAACCTCCAAGGGAACCAGAGAAGGGTTTACATCGTACTGCGCTAATATTTCGGTATATCGCTCCAGAATAAATTCATAGTAGAGGCTGGCTCTGGATACGTTGATGGAGACGGGCAGGAGCTTTTTGTGCTGCATCTCCCATTCTTTGATTTGCTTGCATACGGTGGTGAATACATATTCGTCCAGAGTAACAATCATACCATTTCGCTCAAATAAGGGGATAAAGCGGTAAGGTGGTATCAATGTGCCGTCGCCCGTGCGCCATCTGACCAGTGCTTCCGCACCCACAATGGTACGGCTGTGGGCATCGTACTTGGGCTGATACCAAACCTCAAATTCATGGTGGGCAATGGCATCCTCAAAGTGATCTTCTAATTGCTTTTTTTCGGTAATGGATGCCACATCCACTTCTTCGTAAAAGGCCCATTTCTTTTGAGCATTGTCTTTGGCCAATTTTTTGGCCTGTAGGGCGCGGGTATAGGATTCTTCGGCATTTGTAGTTCCTGTAGACTGATAGATACCAAAATAAGGAGAAATCTGTACCGTGTTGTATTGTTCTGCTAATCCGGAGATTTCCACGCATATCATCCTTAATCGGGCCAGGAGCACATCCTTGGATACTGCCTGCAGATACATAATATATTGGTCTGCAGTCAAATGAGCAGCCAGCTCGTCCTTTTCCAAATGTTTGCGGATGATATCCCAGACGGCCCTCAAAATCAAATCACCCTTGGCCAGACCACAAATACTGTTAATGAGCTTGAATTCGCTTAAATCTAAGGCTACCATGTAGCCATTGCTTTCTGTTTGAGGTAGCTTTTCCAGGAAGTATGCGTAATTATCTCCATGGGTCAGAGGGTCCTCGTAGGCCAGAGTGTGAAGGATGCGGGCATCCTTCCGATAACTCCATATGATGTATACAAAGGCAATAATAATTGCAGTCATTATTATGAGTAAAAATTTATTTTGGTGCTGCAGGATGGGAGCCACGCGACTGTCCAAGACCTTGGCGGGTACCATGGTAAGCATGTACCAGGAGGTGTTCAGGGATTCTACCTCTAAAGGGGTATAATACAGGTACTGTGTTTCTGAAGCCTCAAAGGTAGCATAGGAACTGGAACGGCTGTCCATTGCCGCGGTTAGTTCGGATACGGTTTGGGTATTGCGATTGTCCAAAGCCACAAGGCTGTCCAGTAAATTGGTGGTGCCGTACATGGGGGCATTCAGGGAATCGCTGACCACTTGGCCGTCTGTATTGATAATGTAACTGTAGCCCTCGCCTTCAAACGCATCTACTGTTAAGAGTTCCTTGAAAGATTTGGTGTGGTATACGGCGTAGATGACACCGATAACCTCACTGGAATGATTGTACAAAGGGCGGCTGAATACATTAATCCAATCCGCAACACCGATTTCATCACGCAGGGATTCGGTGATATTGGGTAATCCCTGCATGCCATAGAGATATGCTTCCTCTTGGCTTAAGTCGTATACATAATTGTCGGTGGTATAGGTGATTCCGTTGGGCAGAATCACGCCCATCCGTTTAAATCCATAGGTGGAAGCAAATCGCTGTAATTCCGGAATAATATTCCGCAACTCTGTCTCTGTTTCCATATTAGGATGGCGCAACTGGATAACGGCCGTAATATCGGCAAGAAGCTTTTGGGTATTGGACAGCTCCTTTTCGGCACCTTTCTTATTTTGCAATGCCACATCCTGTAAGGTGGCCAGTGTTTGCGCCTGCACCTCCCGGTAGATTCCTTTGTGCTGGCCGTAGAGCGCCAGGGCACAAATCAATAATACCGCCAATGCTATGACAATTCTTCTCTTTCGTATTTTCATTCATTCACGCATTCTGCCGCAAAGCGGCTACTAGACAAGTCAGTTATGTTAGGCTAACTATACCACTTTGTCAGGGAAAAAACAATGGTGCGAAAGGGAAGTGTATTGTAGATGCCGTGTGTTGAAAAAACTTGCGTTCCCCTCTAAAGTATTTTGAAAATCCTCCGATAAACATAGTAAGAAATGGTAGCAGCATTACCAAGAAAGGGGGCATCCGGTATGCGTATAGAGGCTTATAACCAGATTCAGCAGCTGTACAAGACTCAAAAGGTGAGCAAGACACAACAGACCGGCAAGGTGGGACGTACAGATCAGTTGCAACTTAGCAGCTTGGGCAAGGATATTCAGACCACTAAGGCTGCAGTCAATGCCAGCGCGGATATTCGCCAGGACGTAATTGGACCGATTAAAGAGCAGATTGCCAACGGTACCTACCAGGTGGATACGGCGAGCTTTGCAGCAAAATTAATGGAGAAATACGCAGAAATGGGGTAATTTAAGTTGGCAAGTTTGATGGAGAACCTGATAGATGTACTGAATAGAGAAAACAGTGAATATGAGGAGCTGCTTAAATTATCCCAGCGTAAAACACCGATCATCGTCAGCGGTGATTTGGAACAGCTACAACAGGTGACAGACGAGGAACAGATAGTAGTTGGCCGCATCAACCAACTGGAAAAGTCCAGGGTGGAGGTTGTGGCAGATATTGCAAATGTATTAAACAAGGATGTTGATACACTGAAATTAACAAACATCATTGCCATGTTAGCTGCCAGACCGGCAGAACAGAAGGTCCTGGCAGAAGTTCATGACAAGCTACATGAGACCGTATATGCTTTAAAAAAGGTAAATGATCACAATCGGGAGTTGTTGACCAATTCCCTGGAGATGGTAGAGTTTGAAATGAATTTGCTGCAAGCAATGAAAGCGGCACCTGAAACAGCCAATTACAATAGGGGAGCATACAATGCAGGTGCTACGATGGGCGTTGTCAGCGGAGGTTTTGATGCAAAGCAATAAGCCCGGTTAGATTTGAGGTGAAATAACATGCCGTTAATGGGTAGTTTTTATATAGGAACATCTGGATTACAAACAAGTCAGAATGCGCTGAATACCACAGCGCATAATCTGTCTAATGTGGACACGGTAGGCTATACCAGACAGCAGGTACAGCAGGCGGCCAAATTTTACAATACCATAGCAGTAATGCCCAATTCTGTTGCCAATCAGCAGACGGGCCTTGGTGTAGAATATGCCAGAGTAAAACAGGTAAGAGATTACTTCCTGGACAAGACCTATCGCCTGGAAGTAGGGCGTAGCGAGTTTTACCAGGTATCTACTGAGGTAATGGAAGAAGTGGAGAGCCAGCTGGGTGAGCTGAATGGAGAGGCATTTCAGACCACATTGACGGATTTGTGGACTGCCATAGAAGAACTCAGCAAAGACCCCAGTAGCTCGGTTACTCAGGGTCTTTTGGTTCAGAGAGCATCCGAATTTGTGGAGCGTGCCACGGCGGTTTATACCGGTCTTACCTCCTATCAGGACAACCTGAACAGACAGGTGGCACAGCAGGTAAATAAGATAAATGATTATGGCAATAAGATTCTGACATTGAACGATAAAATCCGTTCCATCGAAAGTGGTGGTGTGGAGCAGGCCAATGACTTGCGTGACACCAGAAATAAAATACTGGATGAGTTGGCAGAATTGGCCGATATTACAGTTGGCGAAGATGTATACGGAAACGTAACGGTCCAGATAGAGGGCGTTGATTTCGTAAAAGGTAATAACTGTTATGAAATTGGCTTAGATGTGGATGAGACCACCGGGTTTTACACACCTTTTTGGCCCCAGAATGCCAGCTTTATAGTGAATGCAAACGGCACAAGAGCCTATAATATAGATGGCGCAGAGGTATTCGATTTGAATAGAGAGATTTCGGCAGATATGGGTACGGACATCGGCGGTCTGAAAGCGATGTTACTGGCCAGAGGTGATCACAGAGCGGATTATACTGACATCAAGCCGGAGAATTACGCAAAGGTAGCACCTTCGGTGCTTATGAATATTCAAGGCGAGTTTGACCAGCTGGTGCATAATGTAATTAGCGCCATTAACGATATATTGTCTGAGGCGGCAGGAGTGACCAAAGGCAATTTGACTTTGCAGGATGGCACGGTACTGGAAGGTGTATCCTACTTTCCGCAGGATGTAGGTGGCTACCTGAGAGGCGAGACAGGAGTACCCCTTCAGTTGTTTACGAAGATTACTTCTGACGGATATGACAAGGTGACCGGCGCAGATGGCAAAGAGTATTGGGTATTACGGGAAGAAATCGAGGGTAAGCAGGACACTCTGTATTCCATTAAGAATCTGGAGGTTAATGCGGAACTGATGCAGAATCCCGCCAGACTGGGTTTTATCAAGCCGGATGGTTCCGTGGACAATGATACCATGGAGGCTTTAAAGAAGGCCTTTGAGGAAGAAAAATATACTCTGAACCCCAATGTGCGGAAAAATGTGGATTTCGTTACTTACTATACAGATTTGGTATCTCAGATTGCCAATTCCGGTTCCGTATACAGAAGTATATACGAGAATCAGCAAAATACGGTAGAGTCCACTGATTCAGCCAGACAGCAGATATTGGCAGTATCTTCGGACGAAGAGTTATCTAATATGATTAATTGTCAGAATGCGTTCAATGCATCCAGCCGATACATCAATGTCATCAGCGAGATGTTGCAGCATTTGATCTCAACTTTGGGCAATTAAGGAAGGAGGGCCGTAGATGGCATCGACATTTTTTGGATTAAATACATCATATACAGGTTTGCTTGCCAGCAATGCGGCACTAAATACTACTGCCAACAATATAGCCAATGTGCACACAGAGGGTTATAGCAGGCAACAGGTTGTACAGCAGGCAGCCAATGCCATTCGTGTATTCCAGACCTATGGCTGTGCCGGTGCCGGTGTAGATACTCTGGCAATCGAACGTGTGCGGGATGAGTTTTACGATAATAAGTTTTGGGAAAACAATTCTCAGACAGGCGCCTATAGCATGAAGGAATACTATATGACGCAGGTGGAGAATTACTTTGATGATAATGGTAAAAACGCAGGCTTCAAAACCATTTTTGACAATATGATGACTACCGGCCTGGGTGAACTCTTAAAGAATCCTGATGATATATCCACCAAAGCACAGTTTGTCGGTACTGCCGGGGAATTAACGGAGTATTTTAACGGACTGGCGGGTAATATGGAGAAGCTCCAAAAGGATATCAACCAGGAGATTAAATTAAAGGTGGATGAGATAAACTCCCTGGCAGGGGAAATCGCCACATTGAATGTACAGATTAATACCATAGAGCTCAGCGGACAGAATGCCAATGAACTGAGAGACAGACGTACTACTTTGTTGGATGAGTTATCTGAGATTGTAAATGTGGAAGTCATAGAGCATGAGATACAGGATACCAACAATCCGGACAGAGATACCGGGGCTACCCGTTTGATAGTAAAGATTGGTGGCGGACAGGTGTTGGTGGATGCCAGTGAGACCAACGAATTGGAATGCGTATCCAGAGCCTCCTATGAAAAGATTAATCAGACGGATATAGATGGTCTGTATGAGATACAGTGGACCAATGGAGAGCGGTTTAATATTTATAATGCTTCTTTGAGCGGATCCCTGGCAGGACTCATTCAGATGCGTGATGGTAATAACGGTGAGAATTTTATCGGTCAGGTGACCCACGTAGGGACTGTCAATAATGGAGCCAACGATACTGTAACCATACAGGTGGACAGACAGTATCTGAAGGATTTGAATAAATGTAATTTGTCAGATCAGGGCGGTATCATTGATTTGGGTAATCAGGAATTCTATTATGATTCCTGGAGTTATACCAAGAGCACCGATGCAGCCGGTAATGAGGTACATAGCTACACCTTTGTATTGTCTGACGGTACCAGGAATGGAAACCGATTGACCAATGACCGTCTGGGTAAGGTGGCTACCATCGGTTCTTCCGTGGCATATCAGGGTGTACCCTACTACATGAACCAGATGAATGAATGGGTAAGAACCTTTTCCCAGAAAGTAAATGATTTGCTTATGAGTGGTTATGATTCCAATAATGACCCGGGTAGCATGTTGTTTACCGGAGATTGGTCCACAGAGAATGAGCAATATGATTTTCCAGCAGGTACCAGATATGATTTACAGGGTAATGTGACAGTGTCAAATGGCGATGACAGCTATTATCGATTGACGGCAAAGAATTTCAGCGTATTGGCTGCGATGGAACTGGATGCATCCCTGCTGGCCAACAGATACATCCAGGGTGACGGTGTGGAGTCCAGCGATTTGCTTCAGGATTTTCAGAGTCTGGCTACTGATAAGGATATGATGACTTTTAGAGGATGTTCATCTTCGGAATTTTTGCAGTGTATTTTGTCCGATGTGGCACTAAATACCAGCAGAGCCAAGATGTTCCGCCAGAGTTTTCAGGATATTGGAGCGACCATTGAAAATCAACGCATTTCCATATCCGGTGTGGATGAGGATGAGGAAGCAATTAACTTGGTGAAATATCAAAATGGTTACAATTTGGCATCTAAGATGATTTCCACGTTAACAGAAGTGTATGACAGATTGATTCTGGAGACGGGAGTCTAGGCAGTAAGTAGAAAGTGAGGAAGAGATTTTGAGAATAACCAATAAAATCATTCAGAGAAATAATCTTTCCAACATCAATACCAACAAAATATATCAGGATACTTTGAGTACTCAAATGTCCACGCAGAAAAAGGTAGCCAGACCTTCGGATGACCCTG
>JAFUKK010000273.1 GCA_017473665.1 Lachnospiraceae bacterium | reverse complement strand
ACGCCGATTTATGATATCAAGCCGTATCTACCGTATGTGGATTGTCATACCGATGCAACCGGCGGCTTTGCCCATGAGGTGAAGGACTACGAACTGCAGGTGACATTTCCGCGGGAGCTTTTGGAGCAAATACCGACAGAAAAGCAGGCAGCGATTATCGCAGTGTTAAAGCAGGACCCGAGACCGTCCTACCATAACGACCCGACCAGAAAGTACGGAGTATCTTTCGCGGGATTCGATGTACGGTTTGTGGTAGAGGAGCGTGTACTGACGGTAGTAGAAGTGGTGAAGCAGGAGGTATGATTTTATGCTGATTGGATTTATAGTCTGGGCTTTGGTAGGTGCTGCCATCATTGCCTTGGGAATTTATGATTATCATGCCCCAAGTACCCGCCCTTTTGGATTCTGGTCCAATGTGAAGGTTTTTGAAGTGACGGATGTCCGGGCTTATAATAGAGCGTTGGGTAAATTGTTTATGGTGTATGGAAGTGTGTTTATCCTGCTGGGACTTCCGATGCTGGCAGGGCAAAATAACGCGTGGTTGGTGCTTACGTTGGTAGGCGTGGCTTTCGCGAGTATTGCTGCCATGGCGGTGTATGTGACGGTGATTGAGCCAAAGTATAGGAAGAATTAAAATAGGCCAAGATTAGGCAGTATGCAACCGTTCAGGCTTATGTGAAACGGGGAAAATACAAACCCGGATGTTCAGAGATGGACATCCGGGTTTTGATGATATGTTAATTTTTTAAGCCATACTCCTCCAATAACTGTCTGCGGAAGGCTTCATCGGAAACTGCACGCCCAAGTTCTGCCAGACGATTATCTGCGCTAAGCAGTGAGTACAGATGAGCTTCCAGAGCCTGCTGCTGAAGTAACTGTTCCTTCTCGGAGAGCAGTTTATCCTTCTCGCTCAACATCTTTTTAGATGCATCGATTTCATCCTGCATCACATCAATCATATATTGCACGGTGTTTCTATCCAGCTCGCGTAATTCCTTGGAAAACATATTCATTACTCCTTCGATGTTCCTGCACAGCTCGTAGATATCCTCATACAGTGCCTTAAAATCAGGGAAAGTCTGTATAAGCTCCAGTATCATCTCCGGTTCGTCACTGGTTAAAAAGGTCAGCCATGCGTCCAACTTTGTTTGGATACCTTTATTTTGAATGGTTTTACGGAAGATGTCAAGGGGCACAAAGTAATATTTCTGTAAAAGGTTCAGTTCCAGCCCGGTATCAGACTTTTGGGTGAAGTAATGCAGGTATTCCTCCGGGAATTGGTGAAATTCCTTCGTGCTCCGCTCAATGAAGATGACGGTATAAGCATTTTTTATGTGCTTGTAGCTGAAGGACTTTTTCTTTCGGCTTCGCACACGCTTGTACTGTCTGAGGAGCATATCGGCAGAGTAGCAGGCACTGCGCTGGCCGGGAAACATATAACCTACCTTTTGAATTTCCACACAGGCTATACTGTGGTCTGCCAGTTCTACCACAATGTCCGTCACCAACAGACTGGCTTCGTCGGCGATTCTGGTGGAATCGTTTGGCAGCACCTGTAAGATTTTCACAGGCTGCTTCATGATGAGGCTAAGCAATTCCTCCAACCGCTCCGGTGTAGTCTCCGGGTTAAAGATTTCCTTAAAGAAGGAGTCGTACAGTATTTTCACACCCCGCTCGCCGGTGCAAAAGTCCAGAAATTCCTTCTGCTGCTCCTCACTCCATTCCATAAAGACGGTATAAAGAGCAGGACTTTTGCGAATCAATTCCTCTAAATCCGCCCTCGTAGGAAGCATAGGAAAATGCTGTCGTAAAAGATTTTTTTCCATGGGCATATCCTCCTGAAAATTTAATTGTGTAATATTGGAAAGTGCTTCGAGTCGGAAGCGGATATCGAATAGTAAAAAGATTTGAGAAAGGAATTACTCGAATAATGGTATTGCACTACGGATTTTGTAGAAAGGCAAGGTTATTTTAAAGAAGGCAGAAGGAACATTAAACATTTCGTCAGAATACCTTGGAGAAATAAGGACTGAAAGCTCCAAAAGAGAGCCCTCAGCCCAATCATTATCATAGAAGATCTGTATTTACAGGCTTTTCTTCACTCATCGGTGTTTCACCTATCACTTCAAAAAATCATACTGAGACATATACAGCTTATAATATTCCCCTTTAAGCTCCATCAATTCGTCATGGGTTCCCTTCTCCAGAATATCCCCCTTATCCACGTACATAATGCAGTCCGCATTTTTGATGGTAGACAAACGGTGCGCAATGATAAAGGAGGTACGGCCTTCCAGCAGGCGGGCAAGGCCCTTTTGCAGGAGGATTTCCGTCTCGGTATCAATGCTGGAGGTGGCTTCGTCCAGGATCAGGATTTTTGGATTTGCCAGGATAGCCCGGGCAAAGGAAATCAACTGGCGCTGGCCTACGGAAAGGCGGCTGCCTCGTTCATTGACCTGGGTCTGGTAACCGTTTTCCATTTCCATAATAAAGTCGTGGGCACATACGGT
>JAFUKK010000272.1 GCA_017473665.1 Lachnospiraceae bacterium | reverse complement strand
CTATAATAAAATAATCTGCAATGACGCTCACCTGGCTGATATCAATGACCTTGATATCCTCTGCTTTCTTATCTTCTAATGCTTCAATGGCTAATTTCGTAATTTCTAAGGAATTCATACTTTATACCTCCTTGCTTTCTTTACAATAATATTCATAGGTGTTTCTGGTCATAGGGTCCATCTCCCCACCTTTTTTCTCCAGATATGCCAATGTATCCTTTAGGATACCTATCAGTGTACTATCCAAGTCCTCAAAGGCCATCTGCCGCAGCTGCGTCAGATTCGGTGCCTCCTTGCGACCCGGTTCAATATAGTCTGCAATAAAAATAATCTTTTCTATGGTACTCATGTCAGGTCTGCCGGTGGTGTGATACAAAATAGCGTTGATAATATCCTCATCCTGTACCAGATACTCCTTACGAGCCAAGAAACCACCTACCTTGGCATGGAGCAAAAAGGGATTCCGCATTTCTACTTCTGAAACAGGAAGCCCATGCTTTTCACAAATACTCAGCTTTTTTTTATCTGAAAGACATTTTGCACAATCATGAAGCAAGCCTGCCAGCTGTGCATCCTTTAAGGACACACCATATTTCATGGCCAATGCCGTAGCGGTATAGGCCACTCCTAAGGTATGTTCATAACGCTTGGCATCCTGCTGTTTTTCCATTGCCTTTCTAATTTTCTTTAAGTCCACGGTTTTCATTAGCCATATAATCCTTTTTCTTTAATATAAGAAATTACTTCCTCAGGCAACATCCCTTGAACAGATTTGTCCTGCTTTAGACGATTACGAATCTCTGTGGAAGATATCTGTATCTCCGGCATATTGAGCAGGTGTACCTTGGCTCCCCATTTTTGTTCCAAATGATTTCTTTGAGCCTCCATAGCCTCCATGGAAGTGGCGTTACGCACTGCCGCTAAAATGGTACATGCCGCAAATATCCGCTCCGGATGCCTCCATTTTTCTATTGTAAAAAGGCAATCCGCTCCCTGGATAAAATACAGTTCTGTATCCGGATATTGCTCCTGCAGACTCTCCAGGGTCTCATAGGTATAAGTATTGCCCTGACGTACAATTTCTATATCCGATACCTTCATACGAGGATAATTTGTCACTGCCAACTGTGACATGCGAAGCCGATGCTCCGCCGATACAATGGCATCCGCATCCTTCAAATAGGAGCAGCCGGTAGGCATGAGCCAGACTTCATCCAGTCCAAATTCATCCCGTGCATACTCTGCCAATCTCAGATGCCCTGTATGGATAGGATTAAAAGTCCCACCTAATATACCGATTTTCTTCATAGTCCTACTCCTTTTACAGGAACAATAGATTACTGGGGCAATACAATCTTCGGCTTATCCTTATCGGGCTTGTACAGTACAATCTTCTTGCCGATTACATGAACCACCTGGGAATGGGTTCTTTCAGCTATCATCTCTGCAATTGCTCTGGGATCATCCATGCAATTTTTCAGCACAGCAATTTTAATTAATTCATTGTTATTAAAGGCCTCACCAATGGCCTGGGTGATTTCCGGTGTCACACTGGATTTGCCCACCTGGAAAATAGGATTCAAGGTGCTTGCCAGTCCCTTTAAATAGGCTCTCTGTTTACTGGTCATAGTATACTCCTTTACTAATTTTTATAATAATCAAAGGAAAGTCCGTACATTCTCACGGTGTCACCCTCTTCAATGCCAAGAGCTTCCAGTTCCTCCAGAATACCACTTTCTTTCAGGAATCGATTAAAGAAGGAGAAGCCCTTTTCACTTTCCAAATTGGTATAACCCAGCATCTTCTCGATCTTAGGACCTTCCACCACATACTCGTCTTCATCCTGATCATAAATGACTGTGTAAGGCTCGTCATCATAGGCTACCGCCATTTCAGGATCAAATTCCTGCTCGAATATTACGGGAGCCTCTTCACAGTTTTCCAGCATTTCATTTACATAATATAAAAGTTCTTTTACGCCCTTACCGCTGACAGCAGAAATAGGGAATACCTTTACCCCCTGGGGTTCAAATTCTGCTCTGATAGCATCCACCGGATTATTTTCCGAATCATAAATGGCATCGGTCTTATTGGCTGCAATGACCTGGGGACGCTTAGCAATATCTGCATTATAAGCCTCCAATTCCTTATTGATGGCATAAATATCCGCAATAGGATCACGACCTTCTGTACCGGCTGCATCTACCACATGAATCATCACCTTTGTACGCTCAATATGACGCAGGAATTCATGCCCTAGGCCAATACCTTCAGAAGCACCTTCAATAAGTCCGGGAATATCTGCAATGACAAACCCCTTGGTGCCTTCCAAATCCACTACACCCAAATTGGGGTTCAAGGTAGTGAAATGATAGTTTGCTATCTTGGGTCGGGCATTGGATACCCGGGAAAGTAAGGTGGATTTACCCACATTGGGAAAGCCCACCAGACCCACATCCGCAATAACCTTCAGCTCCATCAAAATCTCCAGTTCCCTGGCAGGTTGCCCGGGCTGGGCGTACTTAGGGGCCTGCATGGTACTGGTAGCATAATGCTGATTACCATTACCGCCTTTGCCTCCCTTTAATATGGTATAACGCCTATTATCACCGGACATATCTACAATGACTTGTCCGCTTTCTGCTTCTTTAATAACAGTTCCTCTGGGAACCTTTATGATAATGTCCTGTCCGTCCTTACCTCGACAGTTCTTCTTTCCGCCCTGTTGTCCATCCTCAGCCTTATACTTACGGGTATGTCTGAAATCAATCAGTGTATTCAGGCCTTCATCTACTTCAAAAATCACATCTCCGCCATGGCCGCCGTCACCGCCATCCGGTCCCCCCGCAGGCACATAT
>JAFUKK010000020.1 GCA_017473665.1 Lachnospiraceae bacterium | reverse complement strand
CACCGCCGTACTTCTTAGCACAGGTAAGGCCAAACATGTGGTCATCCTCGTTGATGGTACCACCTACTGCACACAGGGAATTGTGGCAGTTGGTCAGTACATAGGGCATGGGAAACTTCTGCAGGCCCGATGCTCTTGCAGTCTGGATAATACCCACAAAGGTAATATCATGGCTGGTCAGCTTGTCAAATCTGATTTTCAGCTTATCCATATTGTTAGAGGTATTATGACTCTCCAAAATACCGTAAACAATAGTCTGCTTCGCAGCAGCTTCCTTGGATACCTCCAGGCCGGTCTTGCTCTTAATAGCTGCAGCCGCCTCTGCTGTATCCTCAATAATATCTACGCCATTTACTAAATAGGCGCCACCTTTTAATAACTCGATCATTGTACATTCCTCTTTTCTTACGCATTGATAACTTGCGCAACGTTACCCTTTATTATAATAAAAAGCAATAGCTTATGCAACCAAAAATAATAAAAATCCCCTTTCCTGTGGCAGCTCATCCTGCTGCCAGAGGAAAGGGGAACATCAGCCTGCTTTCACAGTTTTTATTTGATTACTTTAATACTACCTTATCCAAATGCCAGATTTCATCCACATACTGCTGAATGGTTCTGTCAGAAGTAAACTTACCGGAACAAGCCACATTCAAAATAGCGCTCTTTGCCCAGTTCGCCTCATCCCTGTAAGCTGCCTCTACACGCTTCTGTGCCTCTGCATAAGACTTGAAATCCTTCAGAATGAAGTAAGTATCAGCCTTTGCAGTGCTCTGGGTATTCAACAGAGAGTTGTATAGAGGACGGAACAGCTCAGTATCATAAGGAGCGTAGGTACCATTAATGAGCTGCATCAATACCTTACGGATATCCTGGTCACTGTTAAAGATTTCCATGGGATTGTAGCCCCCATGGTTCTCATAGTGGATAACTTCATCAGAGGACAGACCAAAGATGAAAGCATTCTCCTTGCCCACTTCCTCTACAATTTCCACGTTAGCACCATCCATAGTACCCAAGGTCAGTGCACCGTTTAACATGAACTTCATGTTACCGGTACCGGATGCTTCCTTACTTGCAGTGGAAATCTGCTCGGATACATCTGCTGCCGCAAAGATAATCTCTGCATTGGATACATTATAGTTTTCAATAAACACTACCTTCAGTTTATTCTTGATGGAAGCATCATTGTTAATCACATCTGCTACGGAGTTAATCAGCTTAATGGTCAGCTTTGCATTGCGATAGCCTGCCGCTGCCTTTGCACCGAAAATAAAGGTTCTGGGATAAAACTCCATCTCAGGATGTTCCTTTAGCTCATTGTACAGATACATTACATGCAGAATGTTCAGCAACTGTCTCTTGTACTCATGAAGTCTCTTAACCTGTACATCAAAGATGGAACGGGGATCCACATCAATACCGTTGTGTTCCTTGATATACTTAGCCAGGCGCACCTTGTTCTGGTACTTGATATTCATGAACTCCTGCTGGGCCTTGGTATCGTCCGCATATACCTTTAATCTGCTAATCTGGGGCAAGTCAGTCACCCAATCCGCACCCACATGAGCAGTTACCCAGTCTGCCAGTAAGGGATTACCATGCTTTAAGAATCTTCTCTGGGTAATACCATTGGTCTTATTGTTAAACTTTTCAGGATACATCTCGTAGAAATCACGTAGTTCCTGATTTTTCAAAATCTCAGTATGTAATCTTGCCACACCATTAACAGAATAACCGGCAGCAATGGCCAAATGAGCCATCTTTACCTGTCCGTCATATACGATAGCCATCTTGCGGATTTTATCCTGTACATTTACGCCTTCTACACCTGTATACTTGCGCTCAATCTCCTGAATGAATCTGCGGTTAATCTCTTCCACAATCTGGTATACTCTGGGAAGCAGTCTGGAAAACAGCTCAATGGGCCATTTTTCCAGCGCCTCAGCCATAATGGTGTGATTGGTATAAGCACAGGTCTTGGTGGTTACTGCCCATGCCTCATCCCAGGTCAGATAATAATCATCCATGAGTACACGCATCAACTCTGCCACAGCTACGGTAGGATGGGTATCATTCAACTGGAAGGTCACCTTCTCATACAGCTTACGCACATCAGAGTGCTTTCTCATGTATTTCTCCACTGCCTCCTGTACGGATGCAGAAATAAAGAAATACTGCTGTTTCAGACGCAATTCCTTGCCTGCATAATGGTTATCATTGGGATAAAGTACCTCTACAATATTGCGAGCCAGATTTTCCTGCTCCACTGCCTTCTGGTAATCTCCCTTGTCAAAGGAATCCAGCTGGAAACATTCCACCGGCTCTGCATCCCAGATACGCAAGGTATTGACGATGCCGTTACCATATCCTACGATGGGGCAATCAAAGGGTACCGCACGTACAGACTGGTAGCCCTCCTGGGTAAACACACTGCGTCCGTTCTCGTCGGTACGTACATTCACATAACCGCCAAACTTGACTGTCTTGGCATACTCAGGTCTGCGCAGTTCAAAAGGATTGCCGTTCACCAGCCAGTTGTCAGGTACCTCTACCTGATAACCATCCTTAATCTTCTGCTTGAACATACCATAGCGGTAACGGATACCGCAACCATATGCGGGATAACCCAGGGTAGCCAGGGAATCCAAAAAGCATGCTGCCAGACGGCCCAGACCACCATTACCCAGTGCTGCATCGGGCTCCTGATCCTCAATCACATTCAGGTCCAATCCAAGCTCATTCATAGCTTCCTTGACTTCATCCATTGCCTGCAGGTTAATAATATTATTACCTAATGCACGGCCCATCAAAAACTCCATGGACATATAGTAGACCATCTTGGGGTCTTCCTGCTCATATGCCTTCTGGGTCTCCATCCAGTTCTCTACAATCTGGTCCTTTACCGCATAGGACACAGCCTGGAAAATCTGCTGGGGAGTAGCATCCTCCAACGTCTTACGGTACAGGGTTCTCACATTGTACAGTACACTTCTCTTAAAAAGTTCCTTATCAAATTTTTCGGTTTTTACATTGGTTGTTGCTGTAGTTTCTTTCATTGGGTATCTCCATTCCATTCAAAAACTGTTAATCGCTTCTAAACCTTATATAATATTATACCCCAAAACAACATTTAAGCCAACTTATATTTATACTCTCTCTATGGAAACAGTGACTTTTTCACCGTTCACATCCCACTCTTTGGATACAGCATAGGAAGCCCCTGTGGTCATCACATCTGCAAGTACCTTATCCGCAATGGACTTTTCGTTTTTAGCCACAATATCAGCCAGCTTCTGATTATCATTGACAGATACTCTGATATGATCCATTACTTCAAAATCAGCATCCTTACGCATGGTCTGAATCTTGCTGATGATTTCATATACATAGCCCTCTTCGATGAGCTCAGGTGTCAGATTGGTATCCAATACCACGGTAGCTACATTATCAGCCTCTGTCACATAGCCTTCCTTCTGGGCGATATTGATCAGCAAGTCTTCCTCGGCAAGTTTCACCTCGGTACCATCCACATCAAAGGCAATAAAACCATTTGCCTTCAAATCATCCATAGCGGCATTGCCATCGATGGTAGCCAGTGTCTTCTGGATACCACCTAACTGCTTACCATACTTAGGTCCCACGGTACGCAGCTGAGGCTTGAAGGTATAAGAGGTAAACTCTCTTACATCATCAGTGAACACCACATTTTTTACATTCAGCTCCTCCCGGATAATCTCTTGGAAGAATTCATCCAGTACAAAGGGAGCCTTAATAAACATATTACCAATGGGCTGACGATTCTTGATGGTAGCAGTATTTCTGCAGGCACGGCCCATTACCACTGCCTTCAGTACATGCTCCATATCTGCCTCCAGCTGAGTGTCAATCCACTCTTCCTTTACCTCAGGGAAATCGCACAGATGTACACTCTCGGGAGCAGATGCATCAATGCTTCTCACCAGATT
>JAFUKK010000271.1 GCA_017473665.1 Lachnospiraceae bacterium | reverse complement strand
TATTACCCGAAAGAAGAAGCTGTTAGAGAAGCAGAAAGAGGGTAAGAAACGAATGTGACAGGTGGGAAATGTGGAAATCCCCCAGAAAGCATTTATGAGTGTGTTAAAATTAGATGATGGCAAATAAATTATTGGAATTGTATATTCATATTCCCTTTTGCGTAAGGAAGTGTCTTTATTGTGATTTTCTTTCCGCCTCTGCGTCGGAGGCGGAAAGGGAGGCATACATGGAGGCACTTTTCTTGGAAATAAGGGGAAGAGCTGCGGAATGTAAGGATTATCAGGTGTGCAGTATTTTTATCGGTGGTGGGACACCTTCTATCCTGTCGGGAGAGCAGATAGAGCGGATGTTTACACTGATTCGGGAAAATTACGCACTGACAGCGGATGCGGAGATTACCATAGAGGTCAATCCGGGTACCGTAGATGCAGAAAAACTCCATATTTATCGCGATGTGGGCGTGAACCGGCTGAGCATCGGGCTTCAGTCTGCCAATGAGAAAGAACTCCGGACCTTGGGCAGGATTCATACTTGGCAACAATTCTTGGACACTTATGAGCTGGCCAGGGCAGCAGGATTTGATAATCTGAATGTGGATTTGATGAGTGCATTGCCGGGGCAGACTGTGGTGAGTTATCTTGAGAGCCTGCAGCAAGTGTTGGCTCTACGGCCGGAGCATATTTCTGCGTATTCTTTGATTGTGGAGGAGGGCACTCCTTTCCATACTGCCTATGAGCAGGGGCAATTGGAGTTGCCTGATGAGGACACGGAACGGAAGATGTACCGGGATACGGAGAAATATCTGTTGGAGCAGGGATATTATAGATATGAGATTTCCAATTATGCATTGCCGGGCAGGGAATGTCGGCATAATGCAGGCTATTGGACCGGTAGAGAGTATCTTGGACTGGGACTGGGAGCTGCATCCCTGATGAGAGAGGTGCGTTTTCAAAATGGTGCGGATATCCAACGCTATATAAAAAATCCTTTGGAACAGCGGGAAGGGGTACAGCAGTTGTCTGTGGCGGAACAGATGGAAGAGACCATGTATCTGGGACTGCGGATGACAAAGGGGGTATCTGTGGAGGCGTTTGAACAACGGTACGGTGTATCTATGGAAAAAATCTATGGACCGGTAATCCAAAAGAATATTAAGGATGGTTTGCTTAGGTATGGGACAGAGTATGAATCGGAGGATGCAATGGGACAGAAAAGTGCGGGTACACCATATTTGGCATTGACAAAGCTTGGATTAGATTTGAGTAATTATGTGATGGCACAATTTTTATTGGGGTAAGGTTTGGGGATGACAGGCACGAGAGGCCCGGAAGGCACATAAACTATTGTTAAGTGCAATCCGGGAGGTGCTTTTGAAAACCTTTGAAAAACCATTAACCCAAACGGAAGAGGCAGAATATATACGCCTGTTACAGGAGGGAAACGAGCAGGAGGCACAGCAGGCGAGACTGGTTTTGGTGGAGCGGAATTTGAGATTGGTTGCTCACATAGCCAAAAAATATCAGAGCATGGATGAGGAATTGGAGGACTTGATTTCCGTTGGATGTATCGGATTGATTAAAGCGGTGGATACATTTGATGCGGGAAAGGGCAGACTTGCTACTTATGCCTGCAGATGTATAGACAACGAACTGTTGATGATGTTGCGTACCAAAAAGAAGTCTGCCAGAGAGGTGTCTCTTTATGAGCCCATTGGACAGGATAAGGAAGGAAAAGAAATCCAATTGGTGGATATCATTGAGGCTGCCCAGACGGATATTGTAGAGGATATGGAACTGCAAAAAAACATTGTGCGGATGTATCAATGGATGGACAGTTGTCTTACCGTCCGGGAAAGAGAGATTTTAATTATGCGGTACGGATTGGCCAACGGGCGGGAGTTGACCCAGAACGAAATCGGAAAACGAATGGGAATATCCCGTAGTTATGTATCCAGAATCGAAAAGAAAGCGTTGAAGAAACTCTACGATAAATTCAGGGTAAACAGTTAAGGTCAGAACTTGTCAAAAGATGATGAAAATAGTATACTTATAGTAGGGTATAAGTATACTATTTTATTTATTTCCGGGGGTACATATGCTTTTTGTAAAGACAGAAGATTTAAAAGTAGACATGAGACTTGCACGACCTATTTATAACAAGAAAGGTGTACTGCTGTTTGACAGAAATACCAAACTGACCCGGGCCGGAATTGATATGGTACGTAATTTCGGGTTGTTTGGTATTTATATATTGGAACCGGCAGAGCCCCTTCCGCCCATGTCACCGGATGATTTCGAATTTGAACGTTTTCAGACCATGGGTGTGTTTGCTATTCAGGAGGAATTGGAACGGATCCGAATGGACCGCAAACAACAAAAATTGCAAAATATTGCCAATATGATAATCCGCGGCTACGGCAGACAGGATCATAAGATTAATTTTTATCAGAATCTGCGAAGCGGTGAGGATTATCTGTATAAACATTCATTGAATGTGGCAATATTGTGTGCACTGATCAGTCATCATATGAACCTGTATCTGGAGGAGCAGTTGCTGGTGGTGACAGCAGCAATTGTACATGATATTGGCAAGATGAACCTGCCCAAGGAAATTGTGTGTGCAACAGACTTGGAGCCTTCCCAACAGTCGCAGGTGGATTCTGCTCTTGCGGCAGCAGGAGAATTAATGGAGTATGCACTGGTAGACGGTATTGCTGTAAAGCGTGTATGTCTGCAGGCAGAGCGTATCAAGAAGCTGATAAACAATGCAGCAAATGGCAATGAGAATCTGAAGTTTGTTACGGGAGCCAAGATACTGGCAGTGGCCAATCGCTATGATGAAATGACCGGTATGAATTTAAATGGTGCCGCCCGCTCGGAGGTAATGGCTATTAAAGAATTGCAATCACTCCCTCAGGTGTATGATCCTAAGGCGGTGGCAGCACTGGTACATTCCATTAAGATTTTATTCCCCGGGGTCAGTGTAGAACTGAATACGGGAGAAAAGGCATTGGTATTGGTGGAGAATCCTCAGAATATTCTGCGTCCCGTGGTACTCTGTTTTCGAGATAACAGCATTATTGATTTATCTATTAAAGTCAACTCTGATGTGGAAATCGTAGATATTATGAAGACCATGGATAATCGATATATTATGGATATTGAAAAACTGAAGGAACTGGGTTACTACTAGGATGAGAAAAGGGTAATGATCATGACCGTTGATGAGATTTTGATAAATGCCAGACAGGCAGGGGCCAGTGATATTCATTTAGTTGCAGACGAGATACCTATGATGCGTGTGAGAGGATTGTTGGAACCAATGAATTTGCCTCGTTTTGCCACATCCCAGATTTTGGATATGTTGATTCAATTGTTGCCCCAGCAATTACGGGAGCAATATGATGAGGCGGGATATTGCGTATATACCTATGAGGCTACAGACAGTCAGAGATATCGTGTCAGTGCATATCGGCAGCAATCCATGGCAGCTTTGGCTATCCGTATTATCGCAGAAGGGTTGCCCAAGGCGGATGAATTGCCGGTTAAGTTATTGGATGCGGTTAGAGCAGGCCATGGTCTGGTGCTTCTGACAGGGCGTCCGGGTAGCGGTAGGAGCACCACTCTTGCGACTTTGGGACAGTATCTTGGGAATGAGAGCAGGGTACATATTATGACCTTGGGATATACGGTGGAGCATTTTATTCAATGTCGGGGGTCTGTGGTTAGTCAGCGGACGTTGAAACAGGATGTACCACATATGGTACGGGCCATAGAGGAAGCCCAAAGAATGGATGTGGATGTACTACTGCTGGATGGATTGGAAGGCAGGGAGGCCATACAGGAGGCTATCAGAGCGGTTGCTGCCGGGATGTTGGTCATTGCCGTGGTCAGTGCCGGTGCACCGGGTAATGGTATGCAACGGCTATTAGAGCAGTTTGCGCTGGCAGAACGGGGAGATGTGGAACGTCAAATGCGTAGATTATCCGTTCTGGAGACATATCAGGAGTTTGTCCGGGTAGGGGACAAATGGCAGATGAGTTATGAATGTTAAATGGGTGCACCGGAATGCGGCAGGGTATTCCGGTGTGGTCTGAAGATGAAATTTCTTTTTTTTCTTTTCCCTTTTCGGGGATGAATTCAAACAAAACCATAATAAAATAGTAACACCCTTTGACCAATTTCAGGATTGGTGTATTTTCTGTAATCTCTTTATGGGATTTTCGGGGCAGATCGCCCATTTTTCAAAAGATAGCAAAACTAAATAAAAGAAGAGGAGGAATAGGATGTATAGTGTGATTACATCCGGCGCAGTTCTGGGCGTCAAGGCTTATTTTGTAAATGTGGAAGTAGATGTAGCCAATGGGTTGCCGGCTTTTCATATGGTAGGGTCCCTGAGTAATGAGACCAGGGAATCCAGAGAACGGGTAATGGTGGCATTAAAAAATAAGGAATTGGATATTCCGCCCGGTCATATTACGGTGAATTTATCTCCTGCAGATGTCCGAAAGGAGGGGACAGCCTTTGACTTGCCCATTGCAGTAGGGATGTTGGATGCTCTGGGATATTTTCCGACCCATGCTACGGAAGGCAGATTATTTTTGGGTGAGTTGGGACTAAGTGGTGAGGTAAAGCCGGTAAGAGGTGTACTGCCCATTGTGAGGGAAGCTGTGGACAGGGGGATTCATGAGTTTATCGTCCCGTGGGCAAATGCCCGGGAGGGAGCGGTAATTCCGGGAGCAAAGGTCAGAGGTGTTTCCAATTTGCCGGAGTTAATTAGATTTTTGCAGGAGGGCAGGGAGGAATTGTTACCTGCTGCCCAAGAAGAGGAGATGCTGGCAGAGCGGTTGGAACAGGTGACAGAGGACTTTGCACAGGTGCGAGGACAACAGATGGCCAAGCGGGCAGGAGAAATAGCGGCAGCAGGTTTTCACAATTTGTTGATGATAGGCCCACCCGGTGCGGGTAAATCCATGATAGCCAAGAGGATACCGGGGATATTGCCACCGCTTACAGTAGAGGAGAGTTTGGAGGTTACTTCCATATACAGTGTGGCGGGGCTGCTTTCGGAGGAAAGGAATCTGATTACTTCACGACCCTTTCAGAATCCGCACCATTCTATTTCCGGTGCTGCTCTATTGGGTGGCAGTACCAGACCCAGACCGGGCATGATATCTTTGGCCCACAGGGGAGTTCTTTTTTTGGACGAATTGCCGGAATTTCAACGGAAGCTGTTGGACAGTATGCGACAGCCCTTGGAGGACCGGGCCATTGTAATTGCCAGGGCAGCGGGGAATGTGGTATATCCGGCCAATTATATGTTGGTGTGCGCCATGAATCCTTGTCCTTGCGGTTTTTATCCCAATCGAAATAAGTGCAGTTGTACGGAGCAGCAGATTCAGAGGTATCTGGGAAGGGTATCGGGTCCTATTTTGGACCGTATTGATCTGTTTACAGAGTTGGAACAGGTAGAACTTGGGCATCTGCGGGGAGAAATATCCACGGAGGACAGCAGGACCATCCGTAAGCGTGTGGAAAAGGCCAGATTGCGTCAACAGGAAAGGTTTCAGGGGAGCAAAATACGGTTTAATGGAGAAATGGATAGTGTGGCTGTGGAAAAATATTGCATATTGGGTGCCCGTGAGCAGACTTACATGGACAAAATCTATCAGTCTATGGAACTTAGTGCCAGAGCGTATCACCGGGTGCTGAAGGTGGCCAGAACTATTGCGGACTTGGCGGACGAAGAACAGATTAGCAAGGAACATCTGTTGGAGGCAGTATGCTACAGACCGTCAGGGACTTATTGGAAATAATGGAGGGGATTATGGAGCAGATACAGGAGGAAAAGGCATATAACTATTGGCTGGCAGCTATGCCGGGGATGGGGAGCCACAGAATACGTCAGCTGTTGGAACTATGTGGAGATGCCAGGGAAGCTTATGGGGCATCAGAGAAATTATGGCAGCAGGTTGTGACAACTCAGCACTATGAGGCGATACGGGCGGCTAAAAGCGCCTGGGATGTACATGGGAAATATGAGCAGCTGTTACAGGCGAATATTTCCTTTGTAACACAGAAAGAAAAAGAGTATCCCCGACGTTTGGCGGATATATCGGATCCTCCCTACGGTCTTTTTTATAAAGGAAGTCTGCCGGTGGAGGAAAAGCCGGCGGTGGCGGTTATCGGTGCGCGGGCTTGTTCGGAATATGGCAGATATGTAGCAGGAGAATTGGGGAGAGAGTTGGGACGTAGCGGTATCCAGGTCATCAGTGGTATGGCCCGGGGAATTGACGGTATTAGCCAGCAGGGGGCACTGGAGGTGGGAGGCAGTAGCTATGGTGTGCTTGGCAGTGGTGTGGATGTATGTTATCCGGCGGATAACAAAAGGATTTATGAGCAGTTGATTTTACAGGGTGGTATTTTGTCTGAATATATACCGGGGACCATGGCCAAAGCGCAGAATTTTCCTTTGCGAAATCGTATTGTCAGTGGTCTGTGCGATATTCTGGTGGTGGTGGAGGCCAGAGAGAAAAGCGGTACTTTAATTACGGTAGATATGGCTTTAGAACAGGGCAGGGAAGTATATGTGGTTCCGGGACGGATTACGGACCGGTTAAGTGATGGCTGTAACCGTCTGCTAAAGCAGGGTGCCGGGGTACTTCTCAGTCCACGGGACCTGATACGGGATTTGCAGGAACAGAGGGGATGTGCGATGTCTGTGACGGCAGGCGGATTGTCGGATAGAGGAGCATTTCCGGAGCATCTGGACCGGGCATTATTGCCGGTGTGGCAACAGTTGGACTATCAGCCAAAGTCCTTGGAGGAGATTTTGTCAGGACTTCCGTCCGCCTATACCGGAACCCGTGTATATCTGATGTTGGGAGAATTGTGTCTGGAAAAGTTGGCAAGACAATTTACTCCCGGATATTTCGGATTGTTTTCTTAAGTGTGCTTTTTCCATTGCATATTCATTAAAAAAAACGTAAAATAAATAGTGCATCAGATAGTTAGGAAAGGATGACATGAAATGAATAGATTGCAGACAAAGGTAGTTCAGATAGGGGATAAATGTATTGGCGGAGGACATCCCATTTTAATACAGTCCATGACCAATACCAGGACAGAGGATGTGGAGGCTACAGTAGCCCAGATTCTGCGTCTGGAGCAGGCCGGTTGTGAGATTATCCGTTGTACGGTGCCTACCATGGAAGCTGCGCTGGCACTTAAGGAGATAAAGAAGCAGATTCATATCCCCTTGGTGGCAGATATTCATTTTGACTATAAGATGGCTATTGCTGCCATGGAAAATGGTGCGGATAAGATTCGTATCAATCCCGGTAATATCGGTAGTGTGGACCGGGTAAAAGCGGTGGTGGATGTGGCCAAGGAGCGTAATATCCCCATTCGTGTAGGCGTGAACAGTGGGTCCCTGGAAAAGAATCTGGTAGAGAAATATGGTGGTGTGACGGCACAGGGTATCGTGGAGAGCGCATTGGATAAGGTGCGCATAATAGAAGAATTGGGTTATGACAATTTGGTTATCAGTATTAAATCCTCCGATGTACTCATGTGTGTGGAGGCCCATGAGCTACTGGCACATCAGACGCCCTACCCTTTGCATGTGGGTATTACGGAGTCCGGTACCGTAAATAGCGGTAATATCAAATCCGCCATTGGTTTGGGATTAATTTTGCATCAGGGTATTGGTGATACCATTCGTGTTTCGCTGACTGGTGACCCGGTGGAAGAAATCAAATCGGCCAAGCTGATATTACGCACTTTAGGGTTGCGTAAGGGCGGAATTGAGGTGGTATCCTGTCCTACCTGTGGTAGGACCCAGATTGATTTGATTGGGTTGGCAGGACAGGTGGAAAAGCTGGTAGAGGATTATCCGTTGGATATTAAGGTAGCTGTAATGGGCTGCGTAGTAAATGGTCCGGGAGAAGCCAGAGAGGCTCAGCTGGGCATTGCAGGTGGTATAGGAGAGGGTCTGCTCTTTAAACAGGGTGAGATATTGAAGAAGGTGCCGGAGGAGCAGCTGTTGCCGGCACTAAAGGAAGAATTGGACAAATGGAACGGGTGAGATAAATGGAAAAGGGATTTCTGGAAGTATTCCCAACCTTGCAATTAAAGAAAAATTTGCATGATTTAATGGAACAGGCACAGGTAGTGAAGGTATCTTCCACCAAGGCAAAGGATATTTTGCGTATCTATGTACAGAGTGCCCGTTTAATACAAAAGCAGGATATCTGGACAGTAGAACAGGAAATTAAGAAGCAACTGTTTCCCGGTGCAGATATGGTGGTAAAGATTTACGAGCGTTTTCAATTGTCGGAGCAGTATACCCCCCGGAAACTGTTGGAATTATATGAGGACAGCATCCTGGAGGAGATAAAGGAGTACAGTCGGATTCAGTATAATGCCCTGCGGGGGGCTGTAATTACTCATCGGGAGGATGTACTGGAGCTGGAACTGGAGGACAATGTGCTGTTTAAGGATGTGGAAGAGGATTTGGTACATGTCCTGCAGAAAATTATTGTGGAACGTTGCGGTATGCAGTGTCGCATACAGGTGAGTTATCGTGAACCGGAGGAGAGCAAGTTTGCCCAGGATGATGAGCGTATGTTGCAGCTACGGGTGGATGCTATTTATCAAAGGACTCGGGGAGGCGGTGGGGCCGCTGAGGAAGGAGAACAGGTATCAGCATCAGATGCCAAACAAGGAGATGACAAGGCAAAGCCTGCTATATCCAAGGAGAGTAGTGATAAAAAGAAGGCCGGTAATTGGGGGGACAAGGGCAAAGGCGATATTAAAAAGGCAGGCGCTTATAAGCGGTCCGAGAATCCGGATGTGATTTTTGGCAGAGATTTTGAGGAGGAAGCCATTTCCATACAGGATATTGTAGGGGAAATGGGTGAGGTAGTCATCCGGGGT
>JAFUKK010000270.1 GCA_017473665.1 Lachnospiraceae bacterium | reverse complement strand
TTATATGAGGAGGGCGGCTTTGCTTATTTGGATACCCATTATTATGGTGGTGTAAAGAAATATCAGTGGGTGACTCTGCCTCTGGCCATTCACGGCGTGATTGTGAAAAAGGACGGCACCACAGTGGAAGTAAATGTGGGAGAGAATGAAGATGATCCGGTATTCTTTATTTCTGATCTGCTTATCCATTTGTCCCAGGAACAGCTGGAAAAGAAGGCTGCCCGAGTGATTGAGGGTGAGGCTCTGGATTTGATTGTGGGTAATAAACCTTTGGTGATTTACGGGGATGAGGAGGCTGAGGAGGTATCTGAGGATGCAACAGCAGAATCAGATGAGAAAAAGAAATCCAAGGAAAAGGCCAAGGAAGCAGTAAAAGCCGGTGTGCTGGATATTTTAAAAGAAATGTATGATGTGGAGGAAGAGGATTTCATCTCCGCTGAGTTGGAAATTGTGCCTGCAGGTAAGGCCCGTGAAGCAGGTTTTGACCGTAGTATGATTTTGGCCTACGGACAGGATGACAGAGTCTGTGCATTTACCTCTATGGAGGCGATGCTGGATGTGAAGAAGGTAAAGAGAACTGCCTGCTGTATTCTGGTGGATAAGGAAGAAATCGGCAGTGTGGGAGCTACCGGTATGCAGTCCCATTTCTTTGAAAATGCAGTGGCTGAGGTGATGAATCTGTGCGGAGAATATAATGAACTTATGCTTCGCCGTTGTTTGTCCCGTTGCTGTATGCTTTCCTCTGATGTGAGCAGTGCCTATGATCCCAGCTATGCATCCAGTTTTGATAAAAAGAATGTGGCATATCTGGGCGGTGGTATGGTACTGAATAAGTTTACCGGAGCCCGTGGTAAATCCGGCTCCAATGACGCCAATGCGGAATATCTGGCTCATATCAGACAGATTTTTGCGGATAAGGAGATTAATTTCCAGACCGCAGAGCTGGGTAAGGTGGACCTGGGTGGTGGCGGCACCATTGCTTATATTCTGGCGTTATATGGTATTAATGTAATTGATAGCGGTGTGGCTGTACTGAATATGCATGCTCCCTGGGAGGCTACCAGCAAGGCAGATATTTATGAGACCTATCGTGGTTATAAAGCGTTTATAGAAGGGGCTTCATTGTAATGACGGATGTACTGAAGAAATCGGATTTTTATTTTGACCTGCCCCAGGAGCTTATCGCCCAGGACCCTTTGGAGGACAGAACGTCTTCCAGACTCCTGTGCCTGGATAAGCATACCGGTGCGGTTACCCATGAAGTGTTCCGTAATGTAATAGATTATTTGCAACCCGGAGATTGTCTGGTACTTAATAATACCAAGGTGATTCCGGCCAGGTTGCTTGGAGAGCGGGAAGGCACCGGAGCCCATGTGGAGGTATTGCTCTTAAAGCGCCGGGAAGGCGATATATGGGAGACATTAGTAAAGCCCGGTAAAAAATGTAAGCCCGGTACCAGATTGGTTTTCGGTAACGGACTCTTACGGGCAGAGGTGTTAGAAACTGTGGAAGAGGGCAACCGCCTGATTCATTTTGAATATGATGGTATTTTTGAGGAGGTATTGGATGCTTTGGGAGAGATGCCCCTGCCTCCGTACATAACTCATAAATTACAAGATAAGACCCGTTATCAGACAGTTTATGCCAAATATGACGGTTCAGCTGCGGCTCCTACAGCAGGGCTTCACTTTACCAGAGAACTGTTGGAGCGTATTGAAGCCAAAGGGGTAAATATTGCTTATGTAACCTTACATGTGGGGCTGGGCACTTTTCGTCCCGTAAAAGAGGAAAATGTGCTTGACCATCACATGCATTCGGAATATTATCAAGTTAGTGAGGAAGCAGCACAGTTGATCAATACCACCAAGGAAAAGGGCGGTAGAGTGATTTGTGTGGGTACTACCAGTTGCCGTACTATAGAAAGTGCAGCGGATGATAGTGGCCGGGTGATGGCCGGATGTGATAATACGGAGATATTTATTTATCCCGGATATCAGTTCAAGGTATTGGATTGTTTGATTACAAATTTTCATTTGCCGGAGTCTACACTGGTGATGCTGGTATCTGCTTTAGCGGGAAGAGAAAATGTACTTAAGGCGTATGAAGAAGCTGTTAGACAGCGATATCGTTTCTTTAGTTTCGGAGATGCCATGATGATAGCAGATTTTAATATAACCAAGGAGGAGAGTTAAAGTGGAAGAAAGAAGAAAGAGTATTAGAACGGAACTGAATATCAGCGCAGTAATCAAAAGCATGGATCTGGCAGATGATCATGAATTGGAAGTAGATGTAAAGGATTTGTCCAGAACCGGCATCGGATTCGAGAGTATGGAATTATTGGGGATTGGTACAGTCTATGAAGCGGATGTTACCATTTGGACCAAAGAAAAGATTCACGTGTTCTTGAAAATCGTAAGAATCGAATTGTTGGATAACGGTGGATTTGCTTATGGTGCGACCTTTATTGGTATGCCCCAGAGTGATTTCCAGAGAATTGACGTATATCAGGCAATCCATAATGAGAAATAAGCATTTCGATGGAAGGGAAGCAGTAAGATATATGCTTTCTGCTCTGTTACTGCTGATTATCATTGGGATATATGTTATTATTTTCATTTTTTCCGAGCAGGCAGGTGAGACCTCCGGTGGTATCAGCTATGAGGTATCTAAGCAATGTGTGGAGCTGCTGGATAAGCTCAGTTGGCAGGAGTGGTCTGTGGGATGGAAGGAAGAACTGGCTCAGTATATGGAGCATCCCATTCGCAAGCTGGCTCATTTTGGCGAGTATGGGTTACTCTCATTGGCTATTTTTTTGCTGTGGAGATTATGGAGACCCTGGAGCAGACGGGTATTCTGGGGGATGACCGGTTGGATTATGCTATCTGCCGCAGCAGACGAGATTCACCAGTACTTTGTACCGGATAGAAATTGTAGTATGTTAGATGTGTGCATTGATACCTGTGGCGGTATATTTGGATTATTCGTGGGGTTATTAGTTTGGAGAATAATCTCTCGTAAAAAGAAGCGTCATCTCGGATAAACATGGATTGATTTGTAGAAAGCGGAAGAGCATGAAGGAGATTATGTTCTTCCGTTTTTATGTTTTTTGGCGAATGTTACATTTGGTTGCATGGATGTGAGGTAAATGTGGTGTACTTCTCAAGATTATTAAGTTATCATGGATGTATAACAATAGAAAACAGGACGGGTGTACTAAATGAAATTTCAAGAAAAATTAGTTCAATTAAGAAAAGGGAACGATTTGTCCCAGGAGCAGCTGGCAGAAAAACTGGGAGTGTCCAGACAGGCCATTTCCCGTTGGGAGG
>JAFUKK010000019.1 GCA_017473665.1 Lachnospiraceae bacterium | reverse complement strand
ACTGGAAGTGGATGGATTATTTGGTCGGGGCACCAGAGCAGCCCTAATGGATTATCAGCTTCGTCACGGATTGGCAGTGGATGGTATCTGTGGTAGAATGACCATTAACTCTATGCTAAGTGATAATGGAACCGCTCAGGCACCTGTAGCATCCGGTAGTAATAGCAATACCTATCCGGCCCCTAACCGCATTGTTAGAACAGGTCATAGTAATCGCACGGAAGTGCTTTGGTTACAGACAGAGCTAAGACAGGCAGGCTATCAACTGGCGGTGGACGGACGCTTTGGTCCTGGTACCAGGGCAGCCCTGATGGATTATCAGTTGCGTCATGGTCTGACAGTAGATGGTGTTTGTGGTCCCAGGACCATTCAAAGTATGATTTCACAATAAGAATTTATGAGAACGGGGTTTCATAGCCCCGTTCTTTTTTATTGGCGCCGGGATTCCTAAAGAGTATTCTGCTTCGGTTCAAATTCAGGAATACTTTATAAGGTTTTCATACAAAAATAAGGATTATGTGTTAAAATATATCCGAAGTAATGTGGGGCCATGGGAGAAAGCTATCCTATGGTCTGTTTGAGGAGTGATACGGAATGAATGAAAAACAAACCAATCCACTGGCTACGGAAAGTGTGGGGAAGCTACTATGGAAACTATCCCTGCCTGCCATTGTGGCGCAGCTGGTAAATCTGCTGTACAACATGGTGGACAGGATTTATATTGGGCATATTGAGGGCAGTGGGGACCTGGCACTGACGGGCTTGGGTCTGTGCTTTCCTGTGATAATGATTGTCAGTGCCTTTGCCAACCTCATTGGTGGTGGTGGTGCTCCCAGGGTAGCCATCCATATGGGCCGGGGAGAGAAGGAAGAAGCAGAGAAAATATTAGGTAATGGTGTAGGAGCCCTGACCATTCTGGCGGTGGTGATTACCATATCCCTGTGGTTTGCCGGGGAGCCGGTACTGTGGGTCTTTGGCGCCAGTGACCGAACTCTACCCTATGCATTGGATTATTTGCAGATTTATATTCTGGGTACTATCTGTGTGATGTTTTCCATGGGACTGAATCCCTACATTACTACTCAGGGATTTTCCAAGGATGCTATGAAGACCGTGCTTATTGGTGCTGTATGCAATATTATTTTGGATCCTATTTTTATATTCGGACTGGATATGGGGGTTAGGGGTGCAGCCCTGGCTACTGTGATTTCCCAGGGCGTATCTGCCATATGGGTATTATGTTTCCTAAATGGTAAGAAAGCGTTAATTCACATTCGCCGGAAATATCTGCGTCCCCGGGCCAAGGTACTGTTGCCGGTGCTGGCACTGGGTATTTCCCCCTTTATCATGACGGCTACGGAGAGTGCCATTAATATCGTATTTAACAAATCCCTGTCCACCTACGGTGGGGATATTGCGGTGGGCGCCATGACCATCTTGAGCAGTGTTATGCAGCTGCAGATGATGCCGGTACAAGGTTTGTCCCAGGGTGCTCAGCCTATAATGAGTTTCAACTTTGGGGCTAAGAATATGGATCGGGTACGCAGGACTTATCGGTTACTACTGATTTGTTGTTTGACCTATACCATGATATTCTGGGGGTGTGTACAGCTTTTTCCGGAGTTTTTTGTGCGGATATTTAATGATTCTCCCGAGCTTTTGGAGACTACTTCCGGGGCGCTGCGGATCTATATGGCAGTATCCGGTATGTTTGGTATTCAAATGGCAGTGCAGCAGACCTTTGTATCCTTAGGCCAGGCCAAGTTGTCCCTGTTTATTGCTTGTCTGCGAAAGATTATTCTGCTGATTCCGTTGATACTGATTCTGCCGCATTTCTTTGCAGACAAGGTGTTTGGCGTATTTGTGGCAGAGCCGGTGGCGGACTTTATCTCCGTGACAGTGGCAGGTACCCTGTTCCTGCTGAATATAAATAAGATTCTGAAGCAAAAGGAAGAGCAGGAAAGTATTACAAAATAGAAGATAATCCATTCTTTGCAGTAGCATTTAGGTCGGAATGTGATAAAATAGTTTATGAAAATGTAGAGTCGCTCCGGCGACGGAAGGTGAGGAACCATGAATAACGCGAAAATAACCAATCTTTATAATTTGAATGAAACCATTGCAGGAGAATATCTGGCACAGTACACATACCCTTGGGAGGCATTAAAGGGGATTTCTGATTTTATCAAAAGCCTGGGTCCTACCCTGGACCCCGAGAAATATGAGCAGCGAGGCGAGGATATCTGGGTAGCTAAAAGTGCCAAGGTAGCTCCCACCGCATGCCTGAATGGACCTTTGATTATTGATGAGGATGCGGAAATCAGACATTGTGCTTTTGTCCGTGGCAGTGCCATCGTGGGCAAGGGCTCTGTGGTAGGAAATTCCACGGAGCTGAAGAATGTGATTTTGTTTAATACCGTGCAGGTACCTCACTACAATTATGTGGGTGACTCCATTTTGGGACACAAATCCCACATGGGTGCAGGCTCTATTACCTCCAATGTAAAATCTGATAAGACTCTGGTAGTGGTGAAGGATTGCTATGATACCAAGGAAGAAATTGCCACCGGCCTGAAAAAGATGGGTGCCATGTTGGGTGACAATGTGGAAGTCGGTTGTAACAGCGTATTGAATCCGGGTACGGTTATCGGCAGAAATACCAATATTTATCCCTTATCCAGAGTCCGCGGAGTGATTCCGGAGGGTCATGTATTTAAGGATAAGGACAATGTAGTGGCAAAACACCTGTAATCTGTGGATAGACAAACAGAGAATGCACCTGTTTTGTGGATAAAAGTGCCACATGCACAGAGGTATACAGAAATGTGTAAAATAGGAGATATATATGAATCAGTCTTTAGAGAATATTTTAACCCGTAGAAGCATCAAAAAATTTAAATCAGACATGGTTCCTAAGGAGATTTTGGAGCAGATTGTGGAGGCAGGTACCTATGCGGCTACCGGCCGTAACCTGCAGGCACCTATTATTCTGGCAGTGACCAAACCGGAAATCCGGGAACAACTGCGTCGGATGAATGCACAGATACTGGGGAATCCGGAGACAGATCCTTTTTACGGGGCACCGGTAGTACTGGTGGTATTGGCAGATAAGAGTGTGCATACCGGTATTTACGATGGCAGTCTGGTGATGGGTAATCTGATGTTGGCGGCTCATGCTCTGGGTGTTGGCAGCTGTTGGATTCACAGGGCCAAGGAAGAGTTTGAAAGTGCAGAGGGCAGGGAGCTACTGAAGTCCTTGGGCATCGAGGGTGACTACGAAGGTATTGGCCATTGTGTACTTGGTTATGCAGACTGTGAAGAGCCCGCAGCAAAGCCCCGTAAGGCAAATTGGACCTACTGGGTAGAGTAGTGCCCCATAGGAATGAGTGATGTGTACAGTGAGCGGAGGCTGACTGCGCGGATTGGATGGATAATAATATGGAATATATTTTTGATACCCATGCCCATTATGATGATGATGCCTTTGATGAGGACCGTGAGCAGCTGTTGGCAGAGCTGCCCGGGCAGGGCATTGCCCGGGTGGTCAATGTGGGAGCTTCGTTAAATTCCTGCAGGAAGACCCTGGAGCTGATGGAACAGTATGATTTTATTTATGGAGCCCTAGGCGTGCATCCCAGTGAGACCGCAGAGCTGGATGAGGAGCATTTTGCATGGCTTCGTCAACAATGTCTTCATGAAAAATGTGTGGCAGTGGGCGAGATTGGTCTGGATTATTACTGGCCGGAGCCGGAGGCAGGGATACAGAAAAAATGGTTTTTGCGTCAGATGGAGCTGGCCCGGGAGATAGGAAAGCCTATGGTGATACATTCCCGTGAGGCTGCCAAGGATACTTTGGATATGATGCAGGCTCAGAAGGCAGGAGAAATCGGCGGCGTGATTCATTGTTACTCCTACAGTAGGGAGACAGCAAGAGATTATTTGAATATGGATTTTTATATTGGTATTGGTGGAGTGGTGACTTTCCAGAACGGTCGAAAGCTAAAGGAAGTGGTGGAATATGTGCCACTGGATAAGATTGTGCTGGAGACCGATTGTCCTTATCTGGCGCCAGTTCCTTATCGGGGCAAGAGAAATTCTTCCCTCTATCTTCCCCATGTGGTGGATATGATTGCACAGCTAAAGGATGTGTCTCCGGAGCAGGTGCGTAGACAGACCTGGGAGAATGCTCATGCTTTGTACCGGTTACCCTTGGATAAAATATAAGGAGAGTTCCTTATAGATGTTTGAGTTTAGGAAGTGGATGAAATGGAAAAGCGTCTTTTTTCCAAGCAGGATTTACGCAGACTGATTGTACCCCTTATATTGGAGCAGACTCTGGCTATTACCGTAGGTATGGCGGATACTATGATGATTTCCTCCGTTGGAGAAGCAGCGGTATCCGGAGTGTCCCTGGTGGACATGGTGAACAATTGGATTATTAGTATTCTGGCAGCATTGGCCACAGGCGGAGCTGTGGTGGTATCCCAGTTTATTGGGGCAGGACAAAAGGAAAAAGCCTGCAAATCTGTAAAGCAGCTGATTGTAACCTCGGGAGTGATTACACTGGCGGTGACGGCACTGGTAATGATTTTTCACAGACCCCTTATTAAACTGTTTTTTGGTGCCATTGAGCAGGATGTTTTTGCCCATGCTTCCGTTTATTTGTTAATCACTGCATTGTCATTTCCCTTTTTGTCCATTTATAACAGTTGTGCGGCATTGTTCCGGTCCATGGGAAATTCCAAGATTACCCTGAAGGTATCAGCGTTGATGAATCTGATAAATGTAGCGGGCAATGCAATCTGTATTTATGGATTTAAAATGGAGGCAGCAGGTGTGGCCATTCCTTCCCTGGTGTCCAGGGGAGTAGCGGCTCTGATGCTTTATCACCTGCTTTGCAATCCTGAGAATATGATTTATGTGACCAAAGAGCGGTTCCGGCCGGATTTTGGGATTATCAAAAGAATTTTATATATCGGTATCCCCAGTGGTATTGAAAATGGTATCTTTCAGTTGGGCCGGGTACTGGTGGTCAGCATTATTGCCGGTTTCGGTACGGTGCAGATTGCTGCCAATGGTGTAGCTAACAGCTTAGACGCTATGGGCTGTATTATCGGAGGTGCCATGGGTCTTGCCATGATTACAGTGGTGGGTCAGTGTGTGGGAGCCGGTGATTTAAAACAGTTGAAATATTATACCGTACGGTTGATGGCCTTTACCTATGCAGCTACAGCTGTTACCAATGGTATTATTTTGGCTACCCTTCCCTGGACCTTGCAGATATACGGACTGGGACAGGAAACTACGGAACTGGCTTATAAACTGGTGATGATACACAATGGTATGTCCATATTCCTATGGCCTGCTGCCTTTGTACTGCCCAATATGCTGAGAGCCTGCAATGATGTACGGTTTACCATGGTGGTTTCTATTTTTTCCATGTTTACTTTCCGTATTGCACTGAGCTATGTGATTGGCGTCCATATGGGGTATGGTGCTCTGGGTGTGTGGAATGCTATGGTATTGGACTGGATATTCCGGACATTGTGTTTTGTGATTCGATATATGACCGGAGGTTACCGGAAGACGTTGAATATATAGGAGGTCTCCATGATTTATGTGCGCGCAGACGGCAATGGAAAAATAGGAATGGGTCATATCATGCGTTGCATCGCCATCAGCAGAGAAGTGGTGGAGATGGGTGAAGAGGTGACCTTTATACTGGCCGGAGAGGAAGCCCGGGAAATAGTGGAAGCAGCAGGTTTCCGGGTGCAGGTGCTGGGTACTGATTATGCCCTGATGGAGGCTGAATGGCCCGCGTTGGAGCAGGTGTTGCCTTGGGGAGCCACAGTATTGGTGGACAGCTATTATGTGACCGAGGATTATCTGCAGAGGCTGGAGACCCGTGGTACGGTAGTGTACATGGATGATCAGAATGTATTTCCCTATCCGGTGACAGGTATCGTAAACGGAAATTTTTACGGTGATGTGATGGAGTATCATGTACCCATTGTAATGGGGGGAAGTTTATATGCTCCGTTGCGTAGAGAATATTCGAAGACCCGTGACACGGGACACCCGGAGTATGTGATGATTACTACGGGAGGAAGTGACCCTTACTCCATTACACTTAAGGTCTTACGGGAATTGGAAAAAAGGGATTACCTGAAGGATTTACCCATAAGAGTGGTTTGCGGAAGGTTTAATCAGGATTTTGAGATAATAAAAGAGATGGAGCAGTACTATCCAAAGCTAAAAGTGTTGCAGAATGTACCGGATATGTGGAATCTGATGAAGGATGCCCGGGTAGCCATAACTGCCGCTGGTACTACATTAAGTGAGCTGAGCTGTATGGGGGTACCTGCTATTTGCTTTTCCTTTGCGGATAATCAGGAGTATCTGACCCGTTATTGTAGGGAAAAGAATTATGTTTATTTTGCGGACAGTTACTTACAGCATGGGGATGCCCTGATACCCCGGATATGTGATGCTTTGGAGGAATTGTCGGAGAATCCTCAGTTATTGGAAGGCTATCGGCACAAAGCCATGGCGTTGGTGGATGGAAGGGGCAGCAGCAGAATTGCAGAAGTCCTGATTCGTCTAATGCAGGAAAATGTAACAAATAGGAGATAGAGATGAAAAACCGCATTTATGTATGTCATACTTACTATCATGTATATGTATCTTTTTTAAAGGAGTTTCAGTTGCCCTTGGAGGAGCGTGGCAATGCTACCCTGGTGT
>JAFUKK010000269.1 GCA_017473665.1 Lachnospiraceae bacterium | reverse complement strand
TTGCCGCAGTAGGTGGCAAAGCCCGCCGTATTACCGTTATCATGCCCTTCCTCTATGAAAGCCGTCAGCATAAGAGAACATCCAGAGAATCCCTGGATTGTGCGTTGGCGCTGCAGGAATTGGTGGGCATGGGTGTAGACAATATTATTACCTTTGACGCCCACGATCCCCGTGTGCAAAATGCGATTCCCCTTCACGGATTCGAAACCGTACAGCCCGCATATCAGTTTATTAAGGGACTGCTAATGAACCAGAAGGATTTGAATCTGGACAACGATCATATGATGGTAATCTCTCCTGACGAAGGCGGTATGAAGCGTGCAATCTATATTGCCAACGTACTGGGACTGGATATGGGTATGTTTTATAAGCGTAGAGACTACACCCGCATTGTAAACGGACGCAACCCCATTGTAGCTCATGAGTTCCTGGGCTCCGATGTGTCCGGCAAAGATATGATTATTATTGACGATATGATTTCCTCCGGCGAAAGTGTTCTTGAAGTGGCTGCTGCCCTAAAAGCCCGCAACGCCAATAGAATCTATGTATTCTCTACCTTTGGTCTGTTTACCAGCGGACTGGAAAAATTTGATGCCGCTTATGAAAAGGGCATTATTACCCGCGTGCTTACCACTAACCTGATTTATCAGGCTCCTTCACTGTTACAGCGTGAATGGTACATCAACTGTGACATGAGCAAATACATCGCTTATATTATCGATACCTTAAATCACGACAGCTCCATCAGTGATTTACTGAATCCCAGCGAAAGGATTCAGCGCATTGTAGAGAAGTACAAAAATGGCGAACTCTAAACCCCAGCAGCTGGCCCTTACCGGACTGGCTGCTGCTTTTATTTGCATTTTCGGTCCACTCATTCTGCCCATCCCCATTAGTCCGGTACCAATTTCGCTATGTACTCTGGCCATCTATTTCTGTGGCTACCTGTTGGGAAGCAAATGCGCAGTCGTCAGTGTCCTAATATATTTATTAATTGGTTTTTTAGGTGTGCCGGTTTTTTCCGGCTTCACCTCCGGTCCCGGACATTTGTTGGGGCCCACCGGCGGTTATTTAATCGGCTATTTACTATTGGCACTGATATGCGGCCAAAGTCGTGGCAAGAGTCGTTCTCATCTGCTGGTGAGTTGCCTGACCGGTACAATAATCTGCTATGCTTTAGGTACTTTATGGCTGGCACTTCAGAATCAGCTATCTCTTCCCACTGCCTGTATGGCAGGGGTAGTTCCTTTTCTGATAGGGGATTTTGTCAAATTATTCATCGTAACCATTGCCGGTCCCGGCATATACAAACGCCTACAGCTTTAATCTGCAGGCGTTTGTTGACCAATTTCGATGAAATAATATAAAGAATCGCTCATAAAATCTCATTCTCTATTCCCCCATATAATTAGGTCTCTTCTAGTATTATGGGATATTACATTCCGTCGTGCAATAGCTTTCCCTCGGCCCCAGATAGGATTCCGGCAATTCACCGTCCTTCGGCCAGAGAACCACTCGCTCCAGTACAATGGCAGGACTCATTCCCCAGAAATGCAACTCATTTAGGCCTTTCCGACACTCTATCACAGCCTCCGTCAGTTTGATGTGATTATAGGCCTCCCAACGCCACTGGTCACTGAGAAAAAACTGTTTGTCCTCCTCCTTGACCGTATTGACCTTCTGGACCCTTCCATCATTTATAGAAAATCCAATATACTGCTTTCGCTCATATACCACCGGCGTGGTGGCTGCCATATAGAATCGCACCCGGTAACATCCCCCCTTTTTTGCCAGGAAGCGATAGGTCACTTTGGGCCGCTTAGATTGCTCAAAAAAATCCTCCGTCACAGGGAATACCTTAATGGCACTACCGGTTCTGCCGTAAGGAGCAAGCACCCGGAAGCCGCCTCTTTCCACATCTTGTTTTTCCGCAAAATGGGCTGCTTCCATGGCAATATATCCGTCGCACTCCACAAAAGTATTCTCTGGCAAATCTTCTTTCCAATTCTCCGCTTCCACCGTCACATGGGCCTTGCCCACACCTATATTTTCGATGGTAAAGTTACCTTGCTCTCTCCCTTTCAGCATTTCTTTTTTGATATGCAAAGTCACATCTTCTGACTTTGAAACCGTACCTTCCACAGAAGAAAACTCCATCCAGGGACACTCTGTTTCAATCCGATAGGAAATGGGCATTCTGCTACCGCAGGCAATGGTAAAACAAATCTCATTCACATCCGGGCGCAGCGCATCCTTCCACAACTGAGGTCTGTCACTCCATCGATAACCGGTCATATAATGGGTATCCTCCAGTCTTGACACAATCATACGGGGCTCATTGGCCGGATATACATAGGTACGCAAAGGATATTTATTATCCTCGCAATTCCAGGTGGTAAAGCCGATATGCTCTGACAAACCGAAACCGTAAAAATACCCTTCATCAATGCTGTGATACTCTTCTGTCAACCGCACATCTTTTTCAAAGCACCTGCTCAGTTCCTCCGCTAAATCATTGGCCTCCACCCTATTTTGCCGAGCATACAGCTGGTTTCTTCCACGGATGATCCACATCCTCATCAGATTAGCAGTACCGCAAGCGGGATAATAGATTAAGGAAATAAACGCTCCCATATGCTCTGCCGGACACTTACCCTTGCACATTTCACATACTTGCAAGATTCTTTCGGAAACCTCCAATACCTGCTGTGCCTCCCCAAAATGCACCGGATGATACACATTCTCATTCATGGTTTCATGCTTTCTTCTGGCCAACAATCCGGTATAATCCCAAATCACCTGCTCTAATTGTTCTAATTCCTTGATTGCAAACACGCTACCAAATTGCTTCTGCAACCATTCCCGGGTATAGGTGCGGGTCACTGTCGCATCCCTGCCACCCCATTTTTCTATATCATATGCAAGGTCCAGAAAGAAGGATAAACCATACTCCTGGGTACCTACATCACCCACATTGGCAACCCAGATTTCCTGCACGCCGTATTCATAAGCTGCTGTCATCTGCTCCCACAGCTTAGGTAAATAGGTGGACCCAATCCATTCAAAAGCATGGGGACCCCCATGCATATCCATGTGATAATACATGCCATAACCACCCTTGTGATTACGCATGGTTTCCGAAGGAAGGGTGCGGGTAGAGCCCTGGTTGTTGTCACTGAGCATCAGCGTCACACCTTCCAGTTCCGGATCGCCGATAAGGCCGGAGGCATTCTGATTGCCATAGAAAAACTCTTCTACCTCCGTAAAAAGAACAATCTGTCTGGGTATCTGTTCCAAGTCCTCGTTAATCACTTCCTTGAGCAATTGATTCTGAGTTTTCAGTACACTTCTAATCAAATCTATATTTTGTTCCAGCGTAGCCTCTGCCATTATGGCAGTATCATTTTCTCCCCGCATACCCATAGTTATCACATTTTCAAAGGGCTTATTCCGTTCAAGACCCTCGCGCCAGAATCGGGTAATACCTTCTTCGTTTTGTAGAAAATCCCAAGCATCCCCGTAAGGAGACTCCGCCCCCCTTACCATGCCGTACTCTTCGCCGCTACGCATGCAAGGTTCATGGTGGGAAGTACTCATTACCACGCCCATCTCATCCGCCAACTGTGCACTCAGCAATCCCGGACCATCCAGACTGAAATTGGACGCCCACATGGCCGGCCACAGATAATTTCCTTTTAATCGGAGCAACAGTTCAAAAATTCGTTCATAGCACTGTGCATTGGCATCGCCAAAATGTTCCTTTGCCCAATTACCAAAAGCTGGCCATTCATCATTGATAAAAAATCCTCTGTATTTTACGGACGGTTCTTTGGATACCCGATTATTCTTTACAGTCAGTACTATCTGTTTTCTTTTTTCCGGCCACACATGGTTCCAATTTACCAGAGGAGATACTCCCATCAGTTCAGACAAATGATACAGTCCGTAGATAGTACCTCTCTTATCACTTCCGGCAATTATCAACGCCTGTTTCACACCGGGTAAAGGATGGTCCACCAGACGAAAATCATATACCTCCCATTTGCCGCAAATGCTCTCATAATTCACCTTACCCTGTGCCATCAATGCATCAAGTATTTCACTGTGTCCCAGGGTTCCATAAATGATACAGCTTGTAACCTCATCTCCCGGACAATAGGTAGCCGGATATGCATCCAACACCAATTCCAAATCCCTTTTCACATTCTCAGCGGTTTTTCTTACTCCGGGCAGTGCAGATATTTCTTCATAAAACACCACTTGGGAATCAATTATCATCTCTTTCATAGGCCCTCCTTATCATGCATACACTTTCTCTTTTCTTTTACTGCAACTATTAGTATAATAATAGCATACCAGAAAGTATCAGTTATACACTTTGGCTTCCTTTTCTTTGCGTAATCCGACTTTCGAGGAGACATTATGATTAATCAAAAGCAACACATTTTTGTACCCCTGCATAAAGATATCATCTGCCAGTACAAGGAGGACGGACTTTTTCCGGGTCCCCATCCGCCCCTACACTGCCATGACGGCTATGAAGTATTGATTTTCCTGGGGAAGGATAGTCTCTATTACACAGAAAACGAAGGCAAAATACTTCAGCGGGGAGACATCGTATGCTGCGCACCTTATTCCTTCCACTGTGCCATTCCCCAAAGGGATAAGGACTACATCCGTATTCTGGTCAATATCTCTGAACCCTTCCTGCAAAGCCTAAATGATGAGAGCACCAATTTGTCCGGCATGTTTCATCGTTGTCCGCCGGGAAATCTGAATCTCATTTCTGTAGATGAGGAAGCCCTTCAGGAGTTGGTTGCCCTGACTACCAACATTGAAAAGGAACTGAAGCATGCGCAATTCGGCAGCACGCTGCTAATCCATGCCTTGCTGGCCCAATTTCTCATTCTTTTAAACCGCCATGCACACCAACCGACGGAATCTGTCTTTTCCAGTGTAATGCCGCCTTTGGTTGCAGAAATATTTACTTATATCGATCAACATCTTACAGAAGACATTAGTATGGATGCCCTTGCCTCCAGCCTTTACCACAACGGAGACTATCTCTGTCGTCGTTTCAAAGCTACTATGGGCACCTCCATCCAACAATTCATTCTTGCAAAAAAAGTGACCCTTGCCCGTAGGTTACTGGGAGAGGGAATCCCCCCTGGAGAAACCTGCTTTTTGGCAGGCTTCCACAACTATTCAAACTTTTCCAGAACCTTTAGCAAGCAAACAGGAATGTCACCAAGACAATATCAACAGTTGCAACAAACCGGTCCAAAATAAACATTGCCTTTTCTATAAAGCTATGCTATATTCTCCTTTGCAAGATTCTTTCTGCATTCGGTCAGTTCGAAACCATCCTGACCCAACCGTTTTAAACGGTGAAAAAACAAAACTAAGGAGACAATATCATGAACAAAACATCTTTTCTTACCAAGGCAGCCGTAATTGCTGCTCTTTATGTGGTGCTGACACTGCTGGCCAACGCACTGGGCCTGGCCAACTATGCCGTGCAACTGCGCTTTTCTGAGGCACTGACTATTCTGCCTTACTTTACACCTGCTGCCATACCGGGCCTCTTTGCAGGCTGCCTGATTAGCAATATTCTCACCGGCGCCATGCCCCTGGATATTGTATTTGGCAGTATTGCCACGCTTTTAGGTGCATTGGGCACTTATTTCCTGCGGAAATGGAAATGGCTGACTCCCCTGCCCCCCATCATAGCCAATGTACTGATTGTTCCTTTTGTACTGGCTTATGTATACTGCTTCCAAGGCTCCATCCCCTACTTTATGTTAACCGTGGGCATCGGTGAGCTGTTATCCTGCGGTGTACTGGGCATCCTGCTGTTGCAGATATTAGAAAAGTATCGCAAGTACCTATTTTAACTTCATACGCTCAAACTGATAGCAAGAGCCGGCACCCCTTGGGGTGTCGGCTCTCATTATATCTTTCTCTCTATTTCCTGGAATAAGTAATAAAACAATTACCGTTTTCTGCAAACCATTCCGTAGAATCATTCATACCTTTTTTGGAAAGAGTTCCGTTGCGAGGGTCCATGATAACCACATTGTATTCATTAAATCCTGTAACCAGCACTGCATCTCCGTTTTCCACCATAGCCAGGACCGGGATATCCTGATTAACATAATATAACAGTGCATCCAATGTACAACCGGTGAGATTTAGAATCTGACAATCCTCCAATTGTTCTTGCATGATGTCTACCACACTATCACCTTCTGCCAGCAGATATTCGGAGTTACGTACCTTACCCTCAAAGGCAAAGATTGTATCCATACATACTGCCAGGGAATTTTTCTCTTCCGTGGTCCGAGCAGCCTTGATGGCCATAATCTGATTACGAGCCACTCTGTTTCCACGATACCAAATAGTATCACCGGATTCATTTACCACCACTCCTGCCACGTCATAGGCCAGGTTAATTGCGCCTGCCGGCGCACAGAAAATCCGCTGTACGCGACCTTGATTATATACATAATAGCGTCCGGCATCCGGGTGTTCCCATTCCAAATCCCGTCCACCTTCAAATACCAGTTCCTTAGGTGTTTGTACCTTGATATTCTTGCCATCAATGGTTTTGCGGGTCTTGATCTGCACATATTCCTCGTACACATCGATAACCGCCACAGAGACTGTATTCTTACGGGTTTTCTGTTCCTCGTTATTCATAATATTATCAGGTTCAATAGCCCGGAAGCCTCCTACTTCTGTCCGTTCACATCGTTCCAGGGTAATCTGATTATTCTCCACAGTACAACCGGTAATATAAACACCTTCGCGACTATACTCCTTTAACACTTCTCACCTAGTATTACTGATACAAATCTTATACATGGGTACAAACAACTGACCGGTGCTTTCCTCTACAATATCCTCCCTATACGCCACGCCATAGATAATGTCTTCTCCCATAAAGCCCAACGGCCGGATACTCTCTTCCATACCCGCTTCGATGGAATGCTGCACATCATTGGTCATATTACGTACGTTCAACTTTTGTGATTGGTTCAGTGTATCCTCCTCCAACCAAACCATGGTTTCGTGATTTTCAGATACAAACAATCCATTATCCTGATTGATGCCTGCCACTTCATGAATGGTCCTCTCAGACAGATTGATACAATATACCTGATTTTCCAATGTTAAATACAATCTCTGGTCCCTATTCAGGTATAGGAGCTTCTCCACCTCAGCCTGCAACACCGAAAAGCCTTTATCATAGGGGATGTATGCAATCTCTTCAATCGTATTGAGTGCACTGTCATAGTGATAAATCTGGATTCCCACCCGGCCTTCGTTTCTGCCGCGGTTCATATAACCATACACGGCAAATTGCACATTGCCGCTTTCCTGCACATCCAATATCTTAATATCATGTTGGCGCCACATAGTACGGGCATCCATATTTTCCTCATCATAAAAACCGAAAAGTACTGCCAGCTTATTGGCAGTGGCATTGTAGCTCATAAGCTTACCCGCCACTTCAAATACCAGCACATTGCCATCCTGACTCTCACTCATCTTTACCTGAGAATCAGTAATACCCAGCAGTATCTTATCATTGGCATACATATTCTGCACATCCGGAATTTGGGTCATCGTACGTTGATAATCCAAAAGATACGTACGGGTGGGCGTATACCGAATCCGATAATATTCCTCTGCCAGATAGTAAGTTTTGCCCTTTTGCGCCGGAGAAGACACCAAAAACTTCATTACAAAAGATGCTGTCTGATTTGCCATCTCCGTAATTTGTATTGTGGGTTCCCATTCCCTAGTTACATTTAACTCTCCATAAGTCAACTGTTTCAAACTACTATGAATGTTTACCTTATGAAAAGAACTGTTATCCTCCAGTTTCGAATTGGTCTCCAAATATCTTGTCAAACTCTTTGCTTTTTCTGCGTCAAAGAGACGCTGATGAAAATCTACAACAAAATCTACCTTTTCCTGCACATATAACTGCTGGCTCCAAATACATCTGGTATAATAACGAATTACTTCTCCTTCTTCGGTCTCCAGCAAAAGTACTAACTGATATTCCTGATCTGCCTCCAGCAAATCTTTCATCTGTAACTGCCCTGTAATTCTGGTACGCTCCATCTCCCATTCTGTCAATGAGGTCTCTTCAATGAGACGCTGTCCATCAATACTGCGTACCTCCATGGTTACATTATTAATATTCTGACCATAGGTATCTATATAAAATTCTGCCTCTCTGGCGGCTCCCAACACCAAAATGGTGTCCCTTTGAAAAGCCGTATCCATCTCTTCTGTATAGCCATGAAGTTGGTTTACCTCTACATCTCCCTGGAAAAAACCTACAATGGGTAGACTAGCCCGCGACATCTCCATGGTCAGATTATTCTGTCCTCTATTCATAATGGCTCCAAAACCCAACAGTGCCACCAAAAATACCAGTACAAAAACACTCAGTTTTATCAGACTCTTTTTCATTCTTTATTTTCCTTTAACAGTTTTTGCAAAGTCAGTTGTACCTGCAATTCATCTGCCAACTCCGTAATATCGTTACCGTTGCTACGGCTACGCATTCCCTCTGCTCTTACACCACGTATCAGCAGATTTTTGGGCGTATGTTCCATATCAATAAACTCCAATATCTGGGTATCATATCCGGCTTGTTCCATAAGATTGGCTCTCAAGGCATCTGTAAGCAACGCTGACATACGTTCCTTTATTAATCCATATTTTAGCACCGGCTTCAATAATTGGTTACGAATCTGTTTATTTACCTCATGCTGGCAACAGGGCACTACCATAATCACCCGGGCATTCCATCCAATAGCCTTTGCAATGGCATAATCCGTAGCTGTATCACAGGCATGAAGAGTTACCACAATGTCCACCGCGTCTGCCCCGGTATAGTGGGCAATATCACCATGTTCAAAATGTAGATTGTCATATTGTAGTTGCCTTGCCAACTGATTGCAGTGCTCTATTACATCCTTTTTCAAATCCAGACCTGTAACTCTGATATCCCTGCCCTGCAGTACATGCAAATAATAATACATGGCAAAAGTCAAATAGGACTTGCCGCATCCAAAATCAATGATACGTACAGGTCTGTCTCCGGGCAATTTGTGAAGAACATCTTCAATAAATTCCAAATACCTGTTAATTTGGCGGAATTTATCATATTTCGCCTTGGCTACCTTGCCATCAGGGCTCTGTACTCCCAGTCCTACCAGAAAATCTACCGGCCTACCCTCCTGCAAAATGTAATGCTTGGTACGGTTATGGGATAGTTGGTCATCTCCGGTTCCATCAATATCCCCCTTCGTAACAGCAGGATCCACCTCCTGTTTCCGGGCTTTTTTTCTTAGGGTCATCTTGCCCTTCTTACTGACCAGAATGGTAGCATCCATCCCTTTATTGCTAAATTGTGCCTGCTTAAATAATTGCTGTAAGTATTCTTTTATCTTCTCCTGCATATCTTCTGCAGTGTAATTATTATGAAATACCTGCGTCCCCCGATAAAGGGTCTCTTGAAACAGCAATTGACCACCTATCAGTACAGGCCTGATTTTGACCTTCGATGCACGCTCTGCATCCCGGGTATTACTCATATTTATCTGAATCAAATCCGCTGTAAGCATCTGCTCCAGCAAGTTTCCGATTTCGTCCATTCTCTTCATCCTTGCCTTTCCAAAAGTCACCCCTATAAGATGGTATCCTTTCGCAATTTACATCATACAGTTTTTCTCCCAAAATCACAACCTCTTGGAACGAAATATTTAAAAAACTCAGGTTACACCACTCCTGTGTAACCTGAGTTTCTTACATTAATAGTATCTGGACTTGCGATTTCTCCGTCGGAATACTTCCAAGGACACCAATATGCGTACCAAATATTCCACCCATACCCATTTATCCTCCGAACTACCACTATCCACCAATTCCTCCGGTGCCATTCCACCGACACTTTCCCAATGCATCACATCCCCATCAGGCGTACTCATCTGCTCCATTTCCTTGCGACGTATCATATCCACCACCGTCCTGGACAGACGCTTCAGCTGATAGTAATCCGGATACTCATCATATATCATACTTCCTTGATAATCCAACTTATCCAGCATCATGGATACCTGATCCATGTACCCATGCACAATATCCGGATACATTCGTTTCAAATAGTCCAAATCCTGCAACATGCTCTTTTCACTTCCGGGCACATCTGCCTGCATATAAAAAGGTCGCCCCGGATGAAACCCGGGCTCCCGGACTTTCTGCAATTTATTCAAATATTCATATTCCCCGGGCAGTCCCGGAAAAGAATATTTCTCCCTCTGTCGTCCATCAGGCTTTACCAGCCCCGACACCGACAAAATACGATTCTGATGACTCTCGTCCATCATTACCCCCATCAATATCTTTT
>JAFUKK010000268.1 GCA_017473665.1 Lachnospiraceae bacterium | reverse complement strand
TCGGTCAATATGTTGTATAATAAAAATGATAATGGCACAAAATATGTTTTTGTGCCGGAAAAGTGTGATTTGGAGAATCAGGAGGTTCAAATGAAGAAAATTCTGTTTGTTGCATCCGAAGGAGTACCTTTTATTAAAACCGGCGGTTTGGCCGATGTAGTAGGTTCCTTACCGAAATGTATTGATTCCAGATATTTTGATGTACGTGTTATTTTGCCCAAGTACAAATGTATGAAGCCGGCAATGCAGGAGAAACTGCAGTATGTGACACATTTCCAGATGGATTATAATTGGGGCAGTGCCTATGTGGGTGTATTTGAAGCAGTGGAGGATGGCATCCATTACTATTTCATTGATAATGAGGAGTATTTCAGTGGGCCCAAGCCTTATACTGATGATCCCAGATATGAGATTGAACGCTACGCTTATTTTTCCAGAGCGGCATTGTCCATTTTGCCGGCTATTGATTTCAAGCCGGATGTGATTCACTGCCATGACTGGCAGACCGGCTTGATTCCGGTATATGTGAAGGAGGTCTTTAACGGCAATGAGTTCTATCAGGGCATTAAGACCGTATTTACCATTCACAACCTGAAGTTCCAGGGCAGATGGTGTATTGACCAGGTAAAAGGTATTGTAGGTCTGCCTGACCATTTTTACACTTCCGATAAGCTGGAAGCTTATGGGGATGTGAATCTGTTAAAGGGCGGTTTGGTGTACGCGGATGCCATTACCACAGTAAGTGATACCTATGCGGAGGAGATTAAGACCGCATTCTTCGGCGAGGGCCTGGATGGTTTGCTCTGTGCCAGAAGCGGTGACCTGCGCGGTATTGTAAATGGTATTGATTATACGGATTTTAATCCGGAAACCGACCCTCATATTGTAAAGCAGTATGATGCTGCTAATTTCCGTAAGGAAAAGATAAAGAATAAGCGTGCCCTGCAGGCAGAATTAGGGCTGAAGCAGGACGATAAGAAGATGATGATTGGTCTGGTATCCCGTCTGACGGATCAGAAGGGGCTGGATCTGATTGCCTATGTAATGGATGAATTATGTCAGGATGATATCCAGTTGGTAGTACTGGGTACCGGCGAGGAGCGTTATGAGAATATGTTCCGTCATTTTGCTTGGAAGTATGGAGATAAGGTATCTGCCAATATTTTCTACTCCGATGCGTTATCCCACAAGATTTATGCATCCTGCGATGCTTTCCTGATGCCTTCCCTGTTTGAGCCTTGTGGCTTGAGTCAGCTCATGTCCCTGCGCTATGGTGCTTTGCCCATTGTCCGAGAGACCGGAGGTCTAAAGGATACGGTACAGCCATATAATGCTTATGAGGGTACCGGTACAGGCTTTAGCTTTGCTAATTATAACGCCCATGAGATGTTACATACCATTCGTTATGCTGAGGAAGTATATTACAAAAAGAAACGTGAGTGGAACAAAATCGTGGACCGTGCTATGGCAGCAGACTTTTCTTGGGATGTATCTGCTAAGAAATATCAGGAAATGTATGATTGGTTGATTGGATAGTTTTCACCGGAATTATTACTAAAGGACAAACACATGACAGAACGTAACCGTAGAAGTGATAATTTCATAATGCAGGCAGGCATACTTGCGGCAGCAGGTATTATCAGTCGGATTATAGGGCTCCTTTATAGGAGCCCTTTAACGGAAGTAATCGGCGAAGTGGGTATGGGTTATTACCAGGCTGCTTACAGTTTCTATTCCATTGTATTGTTGATTTCTTCTTATAGTATTCCTGCAGCTATTTCCAAGGTAATAGCAGAGAAACTGGGACGCAGGGAATACCGCAATGCCCATAGGGTATTTTTATGCGCCATGGGTTATGTGCTGGTGGTGGGACTGGTTGCCAGTTTGTTTTTGTACTTTGGTGCAGGGCTTTTTGTGAAGCCGGAGGCCATAGGGGTACTTCGGGTATTTGCTCCTACCATTTTTATTTATGGTATTTTGGGAGTGCTACGTGGCTATTTCCAGGCCCATCGGACTATGGTTCAGACCTCCTGTTCCCAGGTGCTGGAGCAGATTGCCAATGCGGTCATCAGTATTCTGGCAGCCTATTTGCTGATTAAATCTGCTATGGGTACTATGGAGATACCGGTAGATGAGGCAGGGCAGGTGACCCGTGCTTCCTATGGTGCCATGGGTAGTGCTCTGGGTACCGGAGCAGGTGTATTGGTGGCGCTTTTATTTATGGCTGGTATTTATGCTTTGAACAGGGGTGTGATTCATCGTAGAATCGCCCGTGACAAACACCAGGAAGTGGATTCCTACGGAGATATCCTGCGGACCATTACCGCAGTGGTGACGCCTTTTATTCTCAGTACTGCTGTTTACAATTTGAGTACTTCGCTGAATACTGCTCTTTATACAAAGGTTTTTCCTGCCATAAAAGAACTGGACAGTATGACTATCGATTATACCTGGGGTATTTTTTCGGGACTGGCACTGACCATTTCCAATATTCCCATTGCTTTTTCCTCTGCTATGGCGTCGGCTATGTTGCCCTCTGTGGCACAGACGGTGGCATCGGAGCATTCCGAGGAACTGCAGGGGAAAATCAGTACAGCTGTGAAGACCATTATGATTATTTCCATTCCTTGTGCGGTGGGATTGTTTGTGTTGGCGAAGCCGCTGACCTTTCTGCTGTTCCCCAGACCGGATGAGGTGGTGACTCTGGCAGGAAGGCTCTTGATGGCCTTGGCACTGTCGGTGATTTTCTATGCACTATCTACCTTGAGCAATACGGTGTTACAGGGACTGGGTAGGGTGAATGTACCCATTATCAATGCCGGAGTGGCATTGGTGGTACAGACAGTGGTTGCGTTAGTATTACTGGTATTTACCAATGTAGATATATACGCCATTGCCATTGCGAATGTGGTGTATTCAGGCATCATGTGTGCGCTTAACCAGTGGTCTTTATATAAGGCTATCGGATATAAGCAGGAGTGGATGCGCAGCTTCCTGCTTCCTGCCCTGGCAGCAGTATTTATGGGGGGCAGTGCTTATGTAGTATATGAGATATTATTCCTACTGACATCTTCCATGCGGATATCTGTTATACCGGCGGTGCTTGTGGCGGTGGCAGTGTATTTTGTGGCTTTGATTAAGCTGAGAGGTTTGACGGAAGAAGAAATGCGTAAGATACCCAAGGGGCACGTGCTGGTGAAACTGGCAAAGAAGTGCCGATTGTTATAAGATAGAAAAAAGCGTGCTTCCACCGGTAGAGTGGGAGCGCGCTTTTACTGTACATGTGAAATTCAATCATTTATCAGCTGTAACCCGGAGATATCATCATCTATCATGAGGGAGTAGTTGGTATAGTAGACTACAAAGCCGGGTTTGCCACCGGCGGGCTTTTTTACGTGCTTTTTCTGGATGTAGTCAATTTCTACCTTTTCCTGGCCACGGCCTTTGGAATAGTAGGCAGCTAAGCGGCCTGCCTCCTCGAAGACTCTGTCGGGCAACTCTGTGGCGCCGTCGGTTTTTACTACCACATGGGAACCGGGGATGCCCTTGGCGTGGAACCACCAGTCGTTACCGGTGGCAAATTTAAAGGTCAGTTCATCGTTTTGGAAATTATTTTTACCCACATAGATGTGGTAACCGTCACTGCTTAAATA
>JAFUKK010000267.1 GCA_017473665.1 Lachnospiraceae bacterium | reverse complement strand
ATAACCTCCTTTAGGGAAGCACCAAAATCACCCACAAGAGAGCAACAGATACAACCGGAATTCATTTCTTTTATTTCAATGCCGGCTTCCTTGAGAAAACCACCATCAATACCGATTTCACCAAACTCGTTCTCGATGAGTACGGTCTTACTGCCATCTAAAGCTTCCTTTAACAATTTTTTAATTAGAGTGGTCTTTCCGGCTCCTAAAAATCCGGATACTACATCTATCTTTGTCATTCTATTCCCTTCTTTCTACGCATTAGGCGTCCTTGGTCGCTACCACCTATTTTCTACCATTTAATCGCCCTTGTCAATAATCAGGGACATAAAACTTTTCTAAAACTATCTCTCCCAATATTACTTTCCCCGCATCTGCAAGAAAAAGCCTGTTGTGATATTCCTACCACAACAGGCCCGCTGTCATCTTTATTTAACTACTCCTCATCCTCGGGAAGTACAAACTGCTCTACTAAAGCATTTAAATTCTCCGCCTGTGCAAAAAGTTCTTCACTGGTTGCAGAGCTTTCTTCCGCTGTAGCTGATGTATTCTGCACAGCATTGGCAATCTGCTCAATTCCATCATTTACCTGTCCTGCAGACTCAGCCTGACGCTCAGATGCAAGACTGACTTCCTTGGCACTGTCCACAATGGCATTAATGCTATTGATAACCTCAGTCAGTACTTCGGTAGTATTATCTACAATCTTACCACCCTTCTGTACTTCAGCCAGGGAATTTTCAATCAGTGTTCGGGTATTTACAGCTGCCTCTGCACTCTGTCCTGCCAGGGTACGAATCTGGTCAGCAACTACGGCAAATCCTCTACCTGCCTCACCTGCTCTTGCTGCCTCGATAGCTGCATTCAGAGATAACAGATTGGTCTTGGATGCAATGCTTTCGATACTGCTACTAATCTCAGCAATCTGTTCTGAAGTCTCACGGATACGCTTCATTGCATCATTTACCTGCAACATATACTGCTGGCTGTTAGCTGCCTGTTCACCTACTGCACTTGCATACTTGCTGGCTTCGTTGGTAGCCTTTGCATTATATTCAATCTGATTGGTCAATTCATTTACGGTAGCAGTCAGTTCCTGTACAGCACTGGCCTGGGTGGTAGCACCCTCTGCCAAATCCTGTGCTCCCTCTGCCATATTCTGGGAACCGGCTCTTACCTGCTGTGCTGCCATGGTAATCTGCTGCAGAGTATCTGTCAACTTATGGCTAATCTCCTTCATGGATGCTAAAATAGGTTCATAACAACCAATATATGCGTCCTCACAATCACTCTTTACAGTGAAGTCGCCCTCTGCCATACGCCCCATCAGACCACTGATGTCGGGAATCAGCATTTTTAATCTGTCAACAACCTCATCAATACTGCCTGCCAGGTCACCCATCTCATCCTTTGCATCATAGCCTATGGAAATCTCCAAATCACCCTCTGCCAGTTTATTGGCCGCCCTCTGTAACTTACGCATAGGACCCACAATAGACTGTCCTACTCTACGGGTATAACTTAATATCCATACTGTGGAAATTGCACCTATAACAAGGGATATAATAATGGAAATCGCTACCAGTTTGGTAATGCTTGCGTAACTTTCGTCCACTGCCGCAGTGGTTTTCTTTCCCATCTTTGCAGAAATGTCCTTGATAATCTTGGCCTGTTCATAATACTTGCCATTGAAATACTCCAGACAGTCCTTATTATTATTATTCAGACGTGCAATCAATTCCTGACGCATTCTATTCTCTTCCACCACTGCCGTATCAAACTGACCACCCAGAATAGGATCACTATAGGTCAGTAGCAAGGTGTCATAGGTAGCTCTCATGTTGGTAGCCGCCTCATTTGCCGCATCAATATATGCCTGTCTGTCATCTGCATCATCTGCCACACATGCCTGTAACATATTGGTCATAACAACATCACATTCATTGGCAATCATTAGCTGCAATCTGTCATTGGTATACTCCACATTAAAGAAATTACCTACATTTACCTTCATGGTAATCATCATAATAGCAGAAAACAGTACCAACCATACTACCGTTACTCCCACTGCCAGGCTGATGCTTGTCATTTTTTCTGAAATTTTCTTATCCTTTATTTTGGTTCTTTTAAAGCTAATGCTGCCTTTCTCAGGTAATTTAAACTTAGGTAACTGCATTTGCTTCTTCTCTTTGGGCGCTTTAGGCGCCTTGGGTGCTTTAAGTGTTTTCTCTTTTGCCATACTACTGCCCTCCCAATCATGCACTATCAATACTATTTTGATTATACAAAATTTTACACAATAATTCAACAGCTTTTTGGGTTTTATTGTTTATTTTTAACAATGATTTTGTAACTTATTACACACCTTACCAATAGAGTGAAATCAACTCTGCATCCACTACCTGGGAAGGTATTGCCACCGTACTGCCCTCCCGGTCCATACCACATATAATACCGATACAATGACCGGATGCATCAAACAATCCGCCTCCGCTCATTCCTTGCACCACTTCCGCCCTGACCAAAACCATAAATTGCTCAAGGTCTTCCACATAGACCCATTTATCTGCTAATGCACCCTGCAGTACCAATGCATCAGCCAATCCCCGATACCCCATAGTGTATAAAATATCCTCCTGTTTTGCCTTATTAAAATATTCTGCACTATGAGACACTACGCTATAATGCTCCATATGTAACTTGGGAATCCGCTCTCCTTCAATTTTCAAAAAAGCCAAATCTGAATTGGTACAAAGCCAATACAAATCTGCCGTAATCGTATACCCATCACTTAAAGTCACATAGATAGCTCCCGATACCTCCTCCAGCACATGGCCCGCAGTCACAATCACCATATCCTCTTCATATTCCCATACCAGTCCGCTACCACATAGCTCTCCCGTATCAATAAACACCAGACTCTTCTGCAATTCCTTACATAACGTTTCTTCCATGCCACAATTTTCTATCCGGACATCCTCCGGTGATTCCCATAGTACGGTAGTGGTATCCTGCGGTGTTTCCTCATTTGTGCTACAACTGCATAACAATATAGCTGATACTAATATCAACATCCAGTTCTTTTTCATATCCTGTCAAAAAATCCTTCCTCTGTGAAAAAAGACCGCTACCTGGGTAGCGGTCCTACTCTCTCGCATGTGTAAGCAAAACGATAAGCCGGGTTATGTCGTTGGACGATCATCTATCTGGCACGGCTGTTGCCAGCCGCATCTAGCGACCCACCTGAAAGCAGGCCGGGCCGACCTGTCGCTTTCTTTTTGGTCTT
>JAFUKK010000266.1 GCA_017473665.1 Lachnospiraceae bacterium | reverse complement strand
TATATAAGCCAAATAATCCCTCACCGGGTCCTTGTCCGTCAGCTGATAAATCATGCGGGTCCCTACCACATCCTCTATCTCGTTGAGAATCCACTTTCCTTCATGCATGATAAAATCAATGCCCACAAAATCAAATTGCAATTTCTCATATAATCTATCAATGACCATTCTTTGCTCCCGGGTAGGCTCTGCCAAAGCAATCTGACCTCCCAAAGAAAAATTACTGCGAAAATCCCTATTAGAGCTACGCAGTATCGCCCGGTAGATTTTGCCCCCCAACACATATACCCTCATATCTTTGCCGGGCTCGGAACAGGCTTGCTGGCATATGATTTCTTCCGGAGTAATACCCTGACCGAGTAGTTGCCGAATCATCTGCTCTCTCTGCTGCTCATTATCTGCCCAAAAGACCTGACTACCGCCATGCCCCGCCACAGCTTTAATCACCTGGGGATAAGCCGGCACCTCTTCAGCATCCGGATGAGCGGGGGACGGACACGCTTGTGATTGATATTGGGCCAGCAAATGGGTCTCCAATACGGGCACCTCCCATTTTAGGGCATTTTGGTAAGTCAGCCATTTATTATTCCCTATCTGCGCCGTCATAGCGTTATTTAAAAGCCTCCATCCCACGGCCTCCAATGCTCGGGAAAGCTCCGGTGCAATGACACGCATAATAGCCCAATGGCCCTCTTCATAATGTGCGCTCATTTTTCTATTTACCTGCAAAGCCAAGTCTGCTTCTCCTAATAGTTTCTGCAAAATCTGATTCTGCTTCTCCCCGGTCAGTTCCCGATACTCCAACCCTTCTGTAGGCAGTACTTTCACTTCCAGCTCCAGTCCATACTCAGGGGCACATTCCAGCAGATGCTCTGCAAACCATTTATTTCGCTTGAATCCGGCCTCATCATAAATGAGCCACCCCTTATGCGTCCCAGACATTCATCTACTCCTCTTTACAACATCTTTCATGCATATGCTCCATTATATACTCGCTCAAATCCACACCGGTGCACTGATAAGTGGTCTTAAAATGGGGATTACTGTTTACTTCACAAATAATAGGCTCATCCCCGGGACCAAACAGTACATCCACTCCTGCAAAATCCAATCCAATGGCATTACAGGCATCAATGGCAAGCTGGGCCTGGGCCCGGGTAATCTCCACCTGCGCCATAGTTCCTCCATTGGTAATATTAGACCGGAAATCATTTTCATTGTGGCGGAGCATGGATGCAATCACCTTGCCGCCTACCACATTTACACGTACATCTCTTCCATAACTACTGGATATAAACTCCTGCATCAGGAAGGGCTTGTGATGAAGCCTGTCCACCAAATCATACAGTTCCTGACGATTGTGTACCAAATACACCTGTGCGCCAAAGGAGCCATAGGCCTCCTTTAACACCATGGGGTAGCCCAATATCTGCTCCGCCTTTTCCAGAAATGCCCGGTTATTATAGCCGGTGCCCTCGTAGGTCTTGGGGGCCACCACAGTCTTAGGCGTACGTATCCCTGCCTGCTCCAGAGCTATGGCTGTCAAAATCTTATTATCGCATACCTCTATTGCTCTGGCTGAATTATACACTTGAAATCCCTTATTCTCCAATCGTTGTGCCAGATAGATATCCTTATCCCAAAACAGCACAAAATCCGGCCGTTCCAGACTATCAAAGGCACTATCCACCTCAAAAAGCAGGTCTGTGGTGGTTTTCAGTTCCAATGCCACTCCCTTTTTCTCCGCAGACGCCAACAGCATACGGTATAATTCAAAAAATTTGTCATGCTTTACAAAGCTGTTAATTACCAGCCATCCTTTTTTCATATTTCTGCTCCTTACGCTACATTACATCTGTTATAGGCACCTGCCCCGGTCCTCTATACACGTTCCACCGGTAACCATTTGCCGCCTCCATCAACTGCTGCGCATATGCCGTTTGGAGGAAAAGTTTAAATATACTACAACTATAGCGAAAAATATCTCAAAAGCAATATTCATATTCAGCACCAGCCCCGAAGTGGTAAAGGTCAATAAAAGGGGGATAATCTGCTCCGGCAGGGATTTGGCAAAGAGAAAATCCGTGTCACGCTCCACCTTAACCGCACAATCTACATAGGTAATGCCCAGCTTATTTCTGATGTGGGCAGGAATACCGATGGACAAATCCGGCATTAACCCATTTTCCCCATTCATAGTAGCAAACTCATCCCTGTCATCCATTTCCAACACTCGGCACTTTACCGTTCTGGTATGATACCGCAATATCACACTGTCAATCTCTTCCACACCCAGCAACTTCATATTGGAGCCGGAAATACGCACTATATCCGAACTTTCATCACATTCAAAGGGTCGTCTGCACATCAGTGACAACGCACTTTTTCCTACGAAAAGTTTAGTCAACAAATTCCACAGGTTACACCGCCTTTTATAATATAAAGAGGATAACTCCGGCCGCAGATAGATCCCAGCCTCCTTGGCATCCACCGATTGGTCACCTTCCAGTTTCAAAAATATACGATGCTTCCGATTCAGCTGAAGAAACTCTTTATCCTCGGAAGGCTCTGTGCGAATAATATGTTCTTTATGTATACAAAAACTATCTCCGGTAAGTCCGTTGACCACGTCAAAGAGGGTAAAGGGAGAATCCTTCACCAAACTGTCATATACCCCTGCAGACATCACCAGATTATCATCCCGTACATTTTCCAGGCTTTGTCTGCGGATATCTGCAAATCCGACACTGCGCTCCATTGCACAAAGCAATAAGGGCCCTTGTTCTTTCCGATAGCCCAAACGCTTTTTGATACCGGCAACTGTCCGCAGGGTCATATCGCCATCGGTTGGCACCTTTGCATCTGCCTTTAAAATAATCCGGTCATACCTTCCATTCTCCGGATTCACTAATGCATAGTCCTTTCCTTGTAACCGCTCATAATCCGCCGGGGACACCAGGGCCATATTCAGCTGATATACACCGGTGGCATTCCGTGAATCCAAAACCACCCAATCCACTCCCTGCAAAACACCCCCGGCTTCCTTGGACTTTCTACAAAGTATCGGAACAGGCAGATTATTTTCGCGATTCTCAAGTCGTACATATACATCTCTTTTATTCTTCATATTGCTTTACCTCTTCTGTGTCAATCAAGTGTTTGGTCCAAATTTATTACTCAGCCCTGATTGCTAACCAACTGTTCCAATACCTCCAGCACCTGCTCATAAGCATAGAGCCCGTTTCCTTCTCTTAGCAGATTGCTGTTTATCTCAATCTGCAGGCAGGGAATCCCACACTCCCTATGAATATACGCAGCCACCGTATAAGGATAGCTGGCTGCAAAAGGACTGTCTATACTGACCTCCAGGCCCCTCTCTTTAAAAGGTGTCCGGCAAGCCTCCAAATCAAAATCCTCCGTAAGATTCCGACCATATCCGGTACCGATACAAATCTGCTCCTTACGGAATCCCGCCATCTGATGCAAATCTATTAAAAACCGGATATCATGCTCCCTCACATAAGCAGCCAGAGCTTCTTTGTAACTACACTTCTCATCATAATTTGCATCATCTTCCGCATTTGCCGTCTTATAAATAATGGGACAATCCAATCTCTCATGCAACTGCTTTGCCAACTGTGCCGTCTCGGGCTCCGGATAACGTATCTTGCCCTCCCGGGTATGCTCCACCGCATGAGGCGCCGAAACCATCACCTTACTATTTCCTTCCATCAAAACGAACGACCGCTCTCTATCCATTGCGCTACACTCCATTCATTTTCTTTACTAAAACTGTACCCCATCCCACCCCGGAAGTC
>JAFUKK010000018.1 GCA_017473665.1 Lachnospiraceae bacterium | reverse complement strand
GATATTTTACCGCATAGGACTGCCCCGGAATGGGATACTGATGAATCATGTTAAAATCCTCTTTCCAACCCACTATGGTCTCGTCCGTCCCCCGGAACGCCACATAAATGGTACCATCCTCCAAAAGAAAAGTAATCGCAGAAAATTGTGTCTCCCATTCCTTTTCTACAATGTTAACATAGCAATTCAGCTTCATATTCCCGAAACGTTTGCTTGCAACCATTCCTTCAAACAATGCACGATTACTCTTCTCGTAACGCTCATCTGCAAAAAGCACTTCCTCATCCGCCTGCCTGGCCACTTGCTGCAAGGTAACGGATGCCGCATCCTCCCGGACACCGGGCACCAAACCTTCAAACTTTAGATAAGCCAGTTGACATAAAATCAGACTGTCCACCTCATTCATCCCTGCTTCAGCAAGCGGTATCTGTCCATATTCCTTTAAATATTCAATAATCGTCCCTTTCATATGTCCTCTCTGCCCCAAATGCATCTCCCAACACTACTTTCACTTCCGGTACTATTTTATTATTTTTTGCCTTATTTTTCCACATCATTCCACCGCTTTTAAGCAGAATTAAGAATATTTTATAATTTTATAATAATTGGACGTTATTGCCTATTATTTTGATTTGTGGTATTTTTTATACATAGCTTTTACATACCGTTGAGAACATCAACAGACGACGAATTAAGGAGGGCTAACATGATTCGACTACTGGCAGATTCCACCTGTGATTTATCTCCTGACTTAAAGGAGCAACATAGCATTATTACAATCCCGCTGAACATTGTAATGGAAGACAAGAGCTATTTTGACGGGGAAGAAATTACCCCGGATGAGATATATGAATGGGCTGATGCCAATCGCACTACACCCAAAACTGCCGCCGTATCCTATGAAAAGGCCCAGGCACTTTTGCAACCCTACATAGATGCCGGCGATGATATTATTTTTATCGGCATTTCCGAACAGATGAGCACCACCAACAATGTAATGCGCCTATTGGCCGAAGACCTGGAATACCCTAAACTCTATGTGGTAGATTCCATGAACCTGTCCACCGGTATCGGTTTGCAGTTACTATATGCCGCACAATTAATCCGCCAGGGACGTACTGCCAAAGAAATCGTACATCTGCTGGAAGACCGCAGGGGCAAGGTAAGAGCCAGTTTTGTAGTGGAGACCCTAACCTATCTGGCCAGGGGCGGACGATGCAGCGCTGCCACTGCCCTTTTAGGCAATACCCTGAAACTGAAGCCTCAAATTGTAGTGGAAAACGGTACCATGAAGGTGGGTAAGAAATATCGTGGCAAACAAAATTCCGTATTGCTGAAATACACACAGGAGTTGGAAGATTTGTTATTGCATGCAGACCCTTCCTGCGTATTTATCACCCATTCCGGTTGCGATATGGAGACCATCGCTCCCATCAAAGCCTATTTAAATAGTTTAAATCATTTTGAAAATATTTACGTAACCCGGGCAGGAGGTGTTATTTCCAGCCACTGCGGACCGGGCACTCTGGGTGTTCTCTTTTACAGCGAGTAATCCACCGCTGTGAACTACTATATACCTATACAAACATTATACCCCATTAAGAAAGGATGTGACCTCCTCCGGAGACTCACATCCTTTCTTTCATTTCTGCAATTTTCTCTATAACCTATGGCATTTTACAAATCCAGTCCCTTAGCCTCGTCACAGCCCAATACAATATTCATACATTGAATTGCTGCACCGGAAGCGCCCTTGCCTAAGTTATCAAACTGGGCAGATACCACAATACGCTCCTCATTACCGGTAACATAGATTTTTAGTCCATCCCAGCCGGACAAACCATTGCCCGCCAGGAATCCGCCTGCTGCTACCTCATCATCCGCCGCACTTACCTGAACAAACCGCTGTCCCTTGTAGTACTCTGCATAATACGCCAGCAAAGTCTCCGGCGTCATCTCCTTAGACAGCATATCTGCATACAAAGGTACGGACACTACCATACCACTGTAATAATCATCAATAATAGGAGAAAATAAAGGGGTTCTCTCAATACCGGTAATAGCCTTCATCTCTTTCAGATGCTTGTGCTGCTGGGTCAGAGCATATTCCCTGCCTGAGCCAAGCTCCCTGGGTCTGTCTTCACTCTCATAAACTGCTATGGTCTTCTTACCGGCTCCGCTGTATCCGGAAAGTGCAAAACTGCTAACCGGATAATCCTTGGGAAGTATCCCTCCTGCCACCAGAGGATATACCAAAGAAATAAATCCCGTAGCATAACAACCGGGCACTGCAATCCTTTTGCCGTTCTTAATTGCTGCTCTATGATTCTCCGAAAGTTCTGCAAAACCATATGCCCAGCCCTCTTTTGTACGATGTGCGGTAGAAGCATCGATAATAACCACATTTTCATTCTCTACCAATGATACAGATTCCTTGGATGCTTCATCCGGCAGACACAGGAAAGTAATATCGGAAGCATTAATCATTTTCCTGCGCTCCTGCGGATCCTTTCTCAATTCCGGATTAATATGTAAAATCTCTATATCATCACGATTTTGGAAGCGCTCATAGATTCTCAATCCTGTAGTTCCTTCACTTCCGTCGATAAACACCTTGGTCTTCATGTTATCCCTCTCCTTTTCCTACGTTTTCCACGATTATACATTGTTTTTTTATTTTATGCAATAATAAGAAAAAGTAAGAAAACGGTTACTGCATTTATCTGTCCTCTATTTCCACATACTCCTGTTCTTCCATAACACTCTTATATGCAGGACGGATAATCTTATCCATGTTTATCAATTCCTCAATACGATGGGCACTCCATCCTACGATACGCGCAATGGCAAAGATGGGCGTATACATTTCCAGCGGAATCTCCAACATACTATATACAAATCCGCTGTAGAAATCCACATTTGCACTGACACCCTTGTATATACGGGATTTCTCCGCAATTACTTCAGGTGCAATCCTCTCAATCATAGAATATAATGCAAAGTCCTTATCACGCCCCTTAGCTGATGCCAACTGCTGTACAAAGCCTTTAAATACCTGGGCTCTGGGGTCAGACAGAGAATATACCGCATGTCCCATTCCATAGATAAGTCCCTTTTTATCAAAGGCCTCCTTATTCAATATCTTCTTTAGATAGGCTCTTACTTCTGCTTCATCATCCCAATGCTTTACATGCTTCTGAATATCCCGCATCATCTCCACTACCTTAATATTGGCACCACCATGCTTGGGTCCTTTGAGGGAGGATAGTGCTGCTGCCATTACGGAATAAGTATCGGAGCCTGAAGAAGTCACCACCCTGGTGGTAAAGGTGGAGTTGTTACCGCCACCATGCTCCATATGTAATACCAATGCTATATCCAGTACCTTTGCCTCCAGTTCGCTGTATTTTTTATCCGGACGAAGCATCATCAACAGATTTTCCGCAGTGGATAGTTTCTTCTGGGGTCTGTGGATATACATACTGTCATCATTCTCATAATGATTGTATGCATGATATGCATATACTGACAGCATGGGAAATATTGCGATAAGGCCGATACACTGACGCAGTACATTCTCAATAGAAGTGTCCATACAATTCTTATCATAGGATGCCAGGGTCAGTACGCTACGCACCAGAGAATTCATAATATCACTGCTGGGCGCCTTCATCACTACATCCCGGGTAAAATTGGTGGGCAGGGTACGGCTTTCTCCCAAAATCTTCTCAAACCCTTCCAACTGCTCCCTGTTAGGTAAGGTACCAAATAATAGTAAGTATTACAACTCCTAAAAGCCATAACGCTTATTCTTAAAGCCCTCTACCAATTCAATACAATCATAGCCCCGATACCAAAGTTTGCCATCACAGGGCACCTTTTCACCATTTTCCATTTTAAAAGATTCAATACGGGATATATTGGTCAAACCGGCCAATACACCATTACCGTTTTTATCTCTCAGTCCTCTTTTTACTCCATATTCATCGAATAAGGTCAGGTCTACCTTGTCAGCCTCTCGACACATGGCTGCATATTCATTTAAGTAAGCTTCATTTTTTGTCATATACGGACCTCCTTTATGCTTCACTTCTCTCAACTATTTTCCACTTTACTATTTTATTCCATGAAAGCATTAGTTGTCAAACAACATTTCCCTTTGCAACACAAAAAAGAGTTTCCCGCCCAAAAAGCACGGAAAACCCTTATTATTCGCCATTATTTTTCTATCGTTTTGTCGTATTTTCTGTACAATATACACAATTTACTTCTCATAAAGGAAACGTTCCGGCAAGATTACCTTAAAATCCACTGCCAAATCCCGAAACTGAGCGGGAGTAATTGTCTGGCGCTTAGTAGATTGCATGGACAACATCTTTACCAGTATCTCCGCAGCTTTTTCCACGGTATGAGCCAGTCCGAAAGTCACATCAAAATCTTCTCCGGATACAAAAATACCGTGATGAGCCCAAACAGCCACATCATACTGCTTCATCAACTCACTGGTAGCCACTGCAATATCCCTGCCGCCGGGTACCATCCAGGGTACCACACCGATACCGGAGGGAAATACCACAGGACATTCCGTAGCCATCTCCCACAATTCTCTGGTGAATACCTCATCCTCTAAAGGCAGTACAAAAGTCAGTGCAATAAGGTTAGTGGTATGAGCATGATAAATCACTCTGTGACTGCCACCGGAGGCCAATTTTTTCACTTCATGGTTCATCAGATGAGAAGGCAGCTCTGATGTGGGTCTGCCTCCATTTATCAGCCCCCATACTATACGGTACTGTTCTCCGTTTTCATCCAGCTCAATCATACATATGGAATCCTCCGGTTTAATAATTACATTACGGAAAAACTTGCCACTACCGGTGACCAGAAAATACTCTCCGGCCAGTCCCGGCACAGTGGTACCGATGGGCTGCCATTGCCCTGCTGCCAGTTCTTCCTTCACATATTCCACTTCCTCGGGTTTCACACGATAGGACAGATTGCCACCATTACGCTCATGCCAGCCCTGCTCCCATCCATCATTTGCCATTCTGATAAAACCCTGTACAAATTCAGCCTCTAAAAACTTCATTTCAATCTCCATACCTTTCCACTTCTGTTTCTCTTATCTTTTCAGCAAAACCTCTGCTTCATAGGTTTCAATCTCCCCCAGGCACTCAGCACCCGCCGGTACACCACATTGTCTCAAATACTCCTCCCATACAGCTCCCAAGGGATACATTTTCAGTTCCTCCTGTTCCACCATCAGACGGGTCATATCCCCCTGATTCTGCAGCTGAGTCAGTCTTTCATTGGGTGTGCAAAGCGCAGCCAGTAATGCTTTCTGCCAGCTGCGAAAGCCCGTTACCCAGGCGGAGATACGGTTAATGCCTGCATCAAAATAATCCAACGCCATATATACTCTGTCAAGGCCGTCACATCTAACGATTTCCTTGGCTATCTCTCTGGTCTCATCATCAAACAATACCACATGATCACTGTCCCAACGGACCGGTCTGGTAATATGCAACGCAATCTCCGGATAAAAACACAAAAGTGCCGGTATCTTATCGGATACCATTTCCGTAGGATGATAATGTCCATTATCCATCAAAGGCAATACTCCTTCATGGGTAGCCGCAAAGCTTAAGGTAAATTCTCCGCTGCCTGCAGTATAGGACTCCACGCCGAT
>JAFUKK010000265.1 GCA_017473665.1 Lachnospiraceae bacterium | reverse complement strand
GGGCATACGTTTCGTGCCATCAGTTGTCTAAGCAAACGCGGGGAGAATGGCACAAGGGACAGGTACGCATCAAAGGGGACATCCGTGTCCCCCTTGTGCTCATTCGACATCCATGTCGAATGCCCTTGTTACTCAAGCGTTTGCTAAGACAACGGTATGGACACTCCACTTGTCATGCTCATTGGGAGTATATGGTGCCCGTTATTTTGTGCCAAGTTTACCATCTGTCTTTGCGAGGCTTACAGCAGGCGGGCAATATTCATTCGGTAAAAGACACCGTCTCTTACCGAAAGGGGGGCTTTTGAAAATCCAACCAAGGGACAGCCCAGGCGCCTGCAGGAGGGAAGTGGCGCCGGGCGGGTCGAGGCCTGGGGCTAGAGGCAGGGTGTGGCTGGTGATGAAGGCAGGGCACAGGGCGCAGTCGGGGATAGGGGGGAGGGATGATAAGAGGCAGGGAGGCGAGAAGAATGGGGCATAAAAGATGTAAGGGGGGCATAGGTTAGTGAAAAAGGGCGAGGATATAGTATGGATTGTAGGGAAAGGATTTTGTCCAATGATTATTATGATGTAATAACGGATTTTCCTTTTAATGTGGAGCGGCAGGATGAGTTTGATTTGTGCTTTGTGACTATAGATAATCAGTATAGTTTGATTTATGTGAACCGTGAAGGGGTGCAGAATCTGGAGGAGAACTTTTTTGAGTATCAACGGATTCCAAAGCTGTATGCACCCATGCAGGAGGCCTTTGATTCCTATGATTGGTATGTATCGGGTATTCTCAGCGCCCAAAGGCCGCCGTTAAATTTGGACGGTAGCGGAGTGGTGATTTGTATCCCGGATTCGGGAATTGACTATCGCAATCCGGCGTTTTTGGATGAAAACGGGCAGACTCGGATTTTGGCCATCTGGGACCAGACCATCCAGACCGGCACACCACCGGAGAATTTCCCCTATGGGAGTCTATATACCCGGGAGGATATTAACAGAGCTCTGGAATCGGAAGATCCCTATGATATCGTGCCTACCAGGGATGAGACGGGACATGGTACACAGATGGCAGGAATTGCTTGTGGTTATGTGGAAAATAAATATGTCGGTTCTGCGCCCCGGGCACAGCTGGTGATTATTAAGCTAAAGGAGGCCAAAGAGTACCTGCGAGAGTTTTATCTTATTGCCAACGGAGCAGTGGCCTATCAGGAAAACGATATATTGGCAGCATTGGCCTTTGGAGATACCTATGCACAGATATTTCGCAGACCGGTAGTTAGCTGTTTGGGTGTGGGGACCAATCAGGGAGACCATAATGGCAGTTCGGTGTTATCCAGGTATTTGAATCAACTGGCCCTACGAAGAAGCCGTGCTGTTGTAGTATGTGGAGGCAATGAAGGAAATGCAGGGCACCATTATCAGGGACAATTACGTAATCCGGGGGATGCAGGGGCACGACTAAGGGAAGAGGTAGAGCTGCGAATAGAGGAGGGAGTGACTGGATTTGTACTGGAATTCTGGGGTAATTCGCCGGATATCTACACTGTGGAGGTAGAAACGCCCGGGGGAGAACGGGCAGCTGCCTCGCCATTACAATTACAACAGAGCATTACGTATCCCTTTATATATGACAATACGGTTTTGACGGTGGATAGTGAGTTTGTAGAATCCTCTTCAGGAGAACAGTTGATGCTCTTTCGACTGGAAAATCCCACTCCCGGAGTGTGGACCTTTCGGGTGACCGCCAGGGGAGCGGTATATAACGGTACTTTTCATATGTGGTTACCGGTTTCTTCATTTTTGGGACGATTGGCGTACTTTTTGGAGCCCAACCCCTTTGTAACTTTGACGGAGCCGGGAATGACCAGAGAGGTGATCACCACCAGTACCTATAATGCAGGAGATAATAGCTTTTATCTGAATTCCGGTAGAGGCTTTACCCGTTCCGGAGCAGTAAAACCGGAACTGGCAGCCCCCGGGGTGAATGTTTCTACACTTCAGGGCAAAAACACCGGTAGCAGTCTGGCTGCAGCACTTACGGCAGGAGCAGTGGCGCTTTTGTTTCAATGGGCAGTGATTGAAGGAAATAACGAAGTGGTTGAGACCCGGGAGATTAAAAATTATTTGATACGCGGTGCCGGAAGAGAAAGTGACGAAGAATATCCGGACCGCCAGTGGGGCTATGGTACCTTGGATTTATATACGGTGTTTGAACGATTGAGAGGGTGAAATGTTTCCGGTGGGAAATATATAAGTCATCAAAAGGCAGTGTGGAAGCGCCAAACAATAAAGTAGTACCATATTTCAGAGGGCATCCGCATATACTAAAAGAAAACGGTAAAATATATGCGGAATAATTGGAAGGAAAAATTAACCGTGGATACCTGTTCCGGAATAGCGTTACAACTGCTGTTTGGCGCAATTTGCTTGTGTCTGGGTATTTTGATTGGCCAGGGGGAGGGAAATCTATTTGCACCTGTGGCGGCAACGGTAGCAGATGCGGATGAGACCACAGTACATAACTGGGGGCTTTCCTTTGACAAAGACGGGGGCTATCCCAGGGTGGAAATCGGGCAGGAGATATTGACTCAATATAATGCCCGTTACATAGGAGATACCAAGGAAAACAAGGTCTATCTGACTTTTGACTGTGGATATGAGAATGGTAATACAGAGGCTATTCTGGATGCGCTTAAGGAACACAATGCTTCTGCCACCTTTTTTGTGGTGGGACATTATCTGGAATCTGCACCTGAGTTGGTAAAACGTATGGTGGAGGAAGGGCATACTGTGGCCAATCATACCTATCATCACCCGGACATGAGCAGTATTAAGACCAAAAGCAAGTTTCAGGAGGAACTGGATCAGGTCAATAAAGCATATTTTGACTTGACCGGACAAGAGATGGTAAAGTTTTATAGACCGCCTCAGGGTAAATATACTTTGGAAAATCTAAAACAAGCAAAGGAAATGGGGTATCAAAGCTTTTTCTGGTCCCTGGCGTATGTGGATTGGAATACAGACCAGCAGCCGGACCCTCAGCAGTCCATTGAAAAACTATGTAGCCGAATCCATCCCGGAGCAATTGTATTGCTTCATAATACTTCTGATACCAATGGGCAGATAATGGGGGATTTGCTCACGAAATGGGAGGAAATGGGGTATCAGTTTGGTACCTTGCAGGAGCTTTGTGAGAAGTGATAGGTATTGTGCCGGAATCAAAAAATGTGTGTTATTGATTCCTTTTTTGAGGAAAAAATAAAAATAGTGCCAAGAAAGTAAATGTACTTTCCTGGCACTATTTTTTATATTGTGGAATACGGGGCTATGGTGTCATTAGCATAACGTAGGGAGGTAAATAAGCGAAGGAGTAGTTAAATAAGAACATGCGTTATTTATAAAATGTCGAAATAAGACGAGGTTGAGAGATGCTCAATAGTACAGATGCTATTGTAGGTTTATAATGAATATGAAAAATACAATCTGATTTTTAAGATACACCGGAGAAATAAGCTTAATAAGTTACGGCAGATGAAATGACTGAGGAAAACGAGGTTATATACAAGTTGCAGGGAGTAGAAAAGTATTAACAGAAAGGCCGGTGTAAGAATGAAGGAAAAGGAACATCAATCCGTAGAAAAGCAGG
>JAFUKK010000264.1 GCA_017473665.1 Lachnospiraceae bacterium | reverse complement strand
TATCCTTTGCACCCTGCAATGCCTCTGCGGCAGTAGCCACTTCCTTTTCCTCAGAAACGTACTTTGCTGCCTCTACCAGCACATCCTCAGTGGCATTCTGAGCCAGAATATATTGAGCCAGGCCCTCCAGCCCTTTCTCCTTGGCTACACTGGCGCGGGTCTTTCTCTTGGGTCTATAGGGGCGGTACAAATCCTCTACCACTACCAAGGTCTGGGCTGCCAGAATCTTCTCTCTCAGCTCATCAGTAAGCTGTCCCTGCTCCTCAATGCTGCTAAGTACCTGGGTCTTTTTCTCCTCCAGATTACGCAAATATACCAGACGCTCGTGAAGATTACGTAACTGCTCATCATTCAGGGAGCCGGTAACCTCCTTACGGTAACGTGAAATAAACGGGATGGTATTGCCTTCATCAATCAATTTGACTGCTGCCTCTACCTGCCATTTTTCAACCTTCAGTTCTTCTTTTAATTGCAACAAAATATCCATGTACTTTTTCAATCTCCTTTTCAGACTCTAATGTGCACAAGTCCTCTACCATTATAAGTGATTTCCCCCTTTCTTTTCAAGCCAAAAGATGATACAGTAAAGATAGAAAGCACACTTTTTATAAAAAGGATTTTACGGAGAATATTTATGGATTACTTTAACTGGAATGAGGAGTACGGCTCCAGCGCACAACACAATAGTCAGCCCGTTTATGAGCCCCGCAAAAACACTTTTGCCATTGCATCCTGCATCTTTGGTCTGTTGGCACTGGTGACCATCTGTACCGGCGTATTCCCTCTGGTTTTCGGCTCTCTTAGCATTCTCTTCGCAATACTAAGTCACCGAAAAGGACGAAATATGGACAATCCGGCCATTGCAGGTATCGCTTTATCTTCCATTGGCCTGTTGTTTGCGGTATTTATCCTATTCTTTACTTTTAAGATGCTTCCCTCCATGCTGGAGAATGAAGATTTCCGGGAGCAGATGAACTACACCTCCCAGCAACTCTATGGTACTGATTTTGATACCATTATGGAACAATATTATGATATGGGACTCATAGAAAGGACAGGTGAATGATATGATGCTTGGTTCAGTAACCGGTTATTCCCCTTATGGAAGTTATGATTCCTCTTACAGCATGTCCATGCCTACCGATGCACAGCGTACCACCGGCCCCGAAGAATGTGAGACCTGCGAGAACCGTAAATACCAGGATGGTTCCGATGAAATGGTATCCTTTAAGAGTGCCACCCATATTTCTCCGGAATCTGCAGCCTCTGCCGTCCGTGCTCACGAACAGGAGCATGTGGCCAATGCATACCAAAAGGCAGCCACCAAGGGTGGGGAAGTCATCAAGGCGGCGGTATCCATTCACACCTCCATTTGTCCTGAATGTGGCCGTTCTTATGTGTCCGGAGGCACCACCTCCACACAGATTAAATATACCAACGAGGACAATCCCTATCAAAAGGATTTAAAAGCTGCGGACAGGGCCAAATACACCGGCATGCACGCAGACTATGCAGTTTAAATAGATTAATCATTTTGCTACCAAGAGGAACTTACTATGACAATTTATCAATCCTGCTCTGACATTTGTAATCAGGCCAAAAATAAGCTGGATGGGAAATATGGCGCCGTTACCCTATTTGCAATGTTTTATTATGCCCTTTCCATTAACGCCAACACTTTGCTCAGCACCTTTGCTTCGTCCATTGCGGACTCGGTAGGACGCCTATCGGGACTGAATAGCCCTACCTTTACCGGCATCCTTTTCTATTTGCTTTGCGTCTTTTTTACTATATTGATAGGCATGGTCCGGGCGGGTCTGGCACTGTACTTTCTGAATCTGGTGTGTGGAGGGACCTTTACTTACTTCCAACTGTTCCACGGATATCAGGAGGATTTCAGGAAAACCTTCTGTCTGTCCCTGATTGTCACTGTGATACAAGAAATCTGCATGCTCCCCTACCAATATGTGAGCCATGTACAGGTAACCTCGGAGAATATTATGATTGCTCCTCTGGCGGGTAGCTATGTACTGGGGGCATTGCTCTTTACTATTACTGTTTTAGGAATCTCACAGGTCTTTTATCTGTTGCTGGATTTTCCTGAGCTCAGCGTCAAAGAACTGCTTCAAAAGAGTAATCAACTAATGAAGGGACACCGGATGCGTTATCTATGCTTACAGTTGCGCTTTGTTCCCATGCTGCTATTGGGAATCTTAAGCCTGGGTATCGGTATGTTTTGGGTGCTTCCTTACGTAAATACTGCCACTACTATCTTCTTCCTGGATTTGATGAATCCACAAAAAAAGGAAGCCTAAGCTTCCACTCACAGCCTAATATTTTCAGATTAAACAATCACTCCCAGCTCTTTATCCGGGAGTGATTTTCTATTTCTTATGGTTGACTTTCCTACCCAAACGTACTAACATACTCTGGTGTCTGTAATTTCAGCCATATAGAAATAGGAGTATCTTATGAAAATACAATTATCGGATCATTTTAATTATCGCAAGCTATTACGTTTTTCCTTCCCCTCCATCGTTATGATGATTTTCACTTCCATCTACGGTGTGGTGGACGGTTTTTTCGTATCCAATTATGTAGGGAAGACACCCTTTGCCGCAGTCAACTTCATCATGCCCTTTTTGATGATATTAGGTGCCATGGGCTTTATGTTCGGTACCGGTGGCAGTGCGCTCATTGCCCAGGCACTGGGAGAAGGAAAGCCGGACCGGGCCAAGAAGATATTTTCCCTACTGATATATGTTTCCATCCTATGTGGTATCCTCATAGCACTCCTGGGTATCCTGTTCCTTCGCCCCATTGCACAGTTTCTGGGAGCCGAAGGCGTCATGCTGGAAAACTGTGTTACCTATGGCCGCATTATTTTGCTTGCATTGCCGGCCTTTATGTTGCAATTTGAATTTCAAAGCTTTTTTGTGACCGCCGAAAAGCCCCAACTGGGTCTGGCAGTAACCGTGGCAGCAGGTATGACCAATATTCTGTTAGATGCTCTGTTTGTGGCAGTCTTTCAATGGGGTCTGGTGGGGGCAGCGGTGGCTACCGCCGCAAGCCAGCTGGTAGGCGGAATCATCCCTGTCATCTATTTTGCCTGCCCCAACAGTAGTCTGCTGCGACTAACCAAGACCTGCTTCGACGGCAGCGCCCTGTTAAAGACCTGTGTCAACGGTTCCTCTGAACTAATGTCTAATATCTCCATGTCCCTGGTAGGAATGCTGTACAATGTACAGTTAATGAAATATGCAGGAGAAGACGGTGTGGCCGCTTACGGTGTACTGATGTATGTAAACATGATTTTCCTGGCAGCCTTTATCGGCTATGCGGTGGGTACCGCACCTGTAGTCAGCTACCATTATGGCGCAGGAGATTATAACGAATTAAAGGGCTTGTTAAAAAGGAGCCTGGTGATTATCGGTATCTTCTCCGTATCTATGTTGGTGCTGGGAGAAGTGCTGGCCCTGCCCTTGTCCCACATCTTCGTAGGCTACGACCAAGGACTTTTGGAGCTTACTTTAAAGGGCTTTGTGATTTATTCCTTCTCCTTCCTGTTTGCAGGTATGGCCATTTACGGCTCCTCCTTCTTTACAGCATTGGGCGACGGCCTGACCTCCGCGCTGATAGCCTTCCTGCGTACTCTGGTATTCCAGATTGCAGCCGTAATCATCCTGCCGCTTATCTGGGGCATCGACGGCATCTGGGTATCCATTGTGGTGGCCGAATTAATGGCCACGGTGATTACGGTATTCTTTATGGTAATCAAGCGAAAAAAGTATCATTACTAGACATATGGCCATGCATACTGTTATGTCCATTAGACAAAACCGCAGAAGCCCATCGCTTCTGCGGTTTTAGATTACTCTTTTATTTGTATCAGCTCCATCACTTCATCCCAGTATGCTCTCTGAATCGCAGGCACGTAATAAGGGATATAATCCTTTAATCCCAGACTCTCCGCCTCAGAATTGGTCTGGGGCACTTCCGCATAAAAGATAAAATAGGGAATATATAGTTTGCAGGAATTATACACCCGATAGGTTAGTTCCGGTTCCGTAATGACTCCACCGGAAAGGCCCATTTCTGATATTTTAGGGTCTGTGTAATTGAAATACTGTCCCTCCTGCAATAGTTTCTTTGCTTCCTCCGGAGACATAAGAGGATAATCCTTTATATATTCCGCACTTCTGCGCTTGTCTCCAAACCATATGACATCCACTGCATTTTTATCATCGGCGGGAGAAAATCTAACTCCTGCAAAATGATAATTCAAAAAGCTCTCCAGTGCGGTATCTCCCTGTTCATAGGCATGATAGGTATAATTCCTGTCCCCATGTATATTGTAATCGTAATTAGTAAAAACAACTGCCTCTTCTATGGACAACAAATCCGCATATCTTTCAGCCAAGTAACGTAATGCTTCTTTTCCAAACTTGCAAGCGCTATCATTTCCAACCAATCGATATTCTCCGGGTATTTCAACAGGCTCTTTGAAACTGATTTTGCCCAGGCCATCTGCTTCCAGCTCTACCGTACCCACCTCAGTGTCTGCCGCGAGATATACAATCCTTTCATCCTCACCATAATCCTCTGAGCAATCCTTTAACCGCTCATACGTCACCTGAGTGACGGTAGCACCCAGTTCTGCTGCAGCTGTCTCTGCCAGGTTCAACAGTTCCCCTTCGCTCAAATATACGGGTACTCCCGAGCCATCAAAAAAGGATAGATTACGATATACAGGCAAAGTCTCCGGCAGCTGCTCCATCTCCGGAAGGTCTCTACTCTCCAATTCTTCTATATCATAAAACAAAAAGCCATCTCCGGCTCCACCCCAAACATCCACCTCCAGATTTTCCAATAAGGCATGCTTTTCTGCTACCTCAACTATCGGCTCCGAGATGGACGGTTGGATGCCCTCTGTTTCTGCCAGAAGCTCCTCACTTACATCTCCTATGTCGCCGTCAAGTACCTGATTGCCATCCGTTCTCTGTACTGACCAAAAATAAATTCCCCCAAATACCACCAGACACAGGCAAGCTGCAACCATACTCCATTTCATCCGGGCATAGGCAATCCTATATTTCTCCTTTAGCTTACCATGGGGCTGTTCAGATAAAGCATTCGTTTCACCGGATAGCCCAATACACGCAGGCAGGGCTTCTTCTATGTATTTCTCATCCACATGGTTTAATGCTTCCAGTAACTTTTCTTCCATCATAGCATCACCCCTTCCTGCTCCAACAGCTGTTTCAAACGTTTTCTGGAACGAAGCAGGGACATTTTGACCTTGCTTTCAGACATCCCCAAATCCCCGGCAATTTCTTTTATCTCAGAAAAATACCAGTAACGACGCATAAATATCTTACGATTATCCGTGGACAAACTCTCTAAAAATCTATTGAGAAGTTCGGTCAAAGCCATGGTTTCCACCACCTGTTCCATATCATTATCAGAAGGGATACAATCATGCAATTCCTCCAATAACAACGGCAGTTGCCCACTCCCACGCTTCTCCGCACGATTATAACGGCACTTATCCAAAGATAGATTGCGGGTAATCTTACCCAAGAATACCGGAAACCGCTCCGGTCTGGTGGGCGGTATACTGTCCCAAGTCCGCAGATACGTATCGTTCACACATTCCTCGCTGTCCTGATTACTGTGCAGGATACCATAAGCAATGCTGTAACAATATCTGCCATACTTTTTAGCCGTCTCAGTGATTGCCTGCTCCAGTCTGGCCCAATATAATTCGATGATCTGATGGTCTTCCATAGTCTCCCTCCTTTCGTTCTTATCAATATAGACGCAGACCGACACCACCAAGTCACGCCCGCTTGAAATGTTCCCTTTTAATACCGTGACAGTGCCCCTAGCGATAGCTCAAGGGAACAAAAAGCGGCATGGCTCAACGAACCACACCGCTTATACCCACCACTCATTGATGTGGGACTTAATTCTCTTCCGGCTTTACACTAAGCCATTTTAAATATCCATTGATAAAGGTATCCAAGCCACCGTCCAGCACTGCATCTACATTACCGGTCTCCACGTCGGTACGATGATCCTTCACCATGGTGTAGGGCTGCAATACATAGGAGCGAATCTGGTTACCCCAGCCGATATCTTTGACCTCACCTCGGATATCTGACAGTTTTTCTACATTGGCCTCCTGTTTTAGCAAATACAACTTAGCCTTTAGCATCTGCATGGCCTTATCTTTATTTTGGAACTGGCTACGCTCGTTCTGGCACTGTACCACCGTACCCGTAGGAATATGGGTGATACGGATGGCAGAAGAGGTCTTGTTGATATGCTGACCACCGGCACCACTGCTTCGGTAGGTGTCGATACGCAAATCCTTTTCATCAATTTCCACATCCAAATCTGCGTCAATATCCGGCATAACATCCAGGGACACAAAGGATGTCTGACGCTTGCCCTGGGCATTGAAGGGAGAAATACGCACCAAACGGTGCACGCCCTTTTCAGATTTCAAATAGCCATAAGCATTTTCACCGTTAATCTGAAAGGTCACGGACTTAATCCCCGCTTCATCCCCATCCAGGTAGTCCAGTACCTCAATGGTAAAGCCTTTACGCTCGGCCCATCTGGTATACATACGATACAGCATACTGCACCAATCGCAGCTCTCGGTACCACCGGCACCTGCATTAAGCTTCAGGATGGCATCATTTTTATCATATTCCCCTGACAGGAGGGTACTGATACGGAGATTTTCAAATACATTAATGAACTCATCCAATTCTCCGCGAATCTCGGGAATCAGGGACTCATCATTCTCCTCATACCCCATCTCAATCAGGGTCAAAATATCATCATACTGGGTATACAGGCCATTTACCAGAGACACTGTATCCTTCAGATTCTTTAATTCTTTCATTTTCTTGTTGGAGCGGTCCGGGTCATCCCAAAATCCGGGAGCCTCCATTTCCATCTCCAGCTCTTCGATACGCTTTGACTTACTGCTTAAGTCAAAGTGAATCCCTCACTTCCGCTAAGGGTGTCTCATAAGCCTGAATCTCGGCTTTCATCTGGTCCAATTCAACCACCTTGCGTCACCTTCTTTCTACTATTTTCTACCACAGCACTGCTTATACTTCATACCGCTGCCGCAGGGACAGGGATCATTGGGATATACCTTGGCATCCTCACGCTTTTGGGGTGCCTTAGCCAAGCTATCGTCCTTATTGGTACCGGTGACCTTGGCTACCTGCTCACGCTCTACCTTAATCTCTACCTTTACATGGTACAGCATACGAACAGTCTCTTCACGGATATTCTGGGTCATCTGATCAAACATATCATATCCGCTGACCTTGTACTCTACCAGCGGATCTCTCTGACCATAGGCCTGGAGACCGATACCCTGACGCAGCTGCTCCATATCGTCAATATGATCCATCCACTTACGATCAATGACCTTTAACAGAATCACTCTCTCCAGTTCACGGATAGTCTCCTCCTCAGGGAACTCTGCTTCCTTGCTCTCATAGAGCTTTACTGCCTCTTCCTTCAGCTGCTGCTTCAGGCTGCTCTTCTTGGCCTTTTTCACACGCTCTGCAGTCACAGGCTCAATGGGAATGGTAGGTAATAACAAAGTATTCAGCTCATCATAATTCCACTCTGCGCTGTCCACATCATCATTGATGCTGATATCCACACAATTCTCCACAATATCGGTAATCATCTTGTAGATAAAATCTCTCATGCTTTCGCCGTTCAAAACACGATTACGTTCTTCATAAATAATCTGTCGCTGTTCGCTCATGACCTTATCATATTCCAACAGATTCTTACGGATACCGAAGTTGTTATTCTCAATCTTTTTCTGGGCACTTTCAATGGCATTGGTCAACGCCTTGTGCTCAATCTCCTGTCCCTCAGGAATACCCAGGGTGTTAAACATGGCAATGAGTCTTTCGGAACCGAACAGTCTCATCAAATCATCCTGCAAAGAGATGTAGAAACGTGACTCACCGGGGTCGCCCTGACGACCGGAACGTCCACGGAGCTGATTATCAATACGTCTGGACTCATGACGCTCGGTACCGATAATCTTCAGACCACCGGCTGCCTTTGCCTCCTCATCCAGCTTAATATCCGTACCACGACCTGCCATATTGGTAGCAATGGTTACTGCACCGTGGATACCTGCATCAGCTACGATTTCCGCTTCCAGCTCATGGAACTTTGCATTCAATACTTTATGCTTGATACCGCGCTTGGTCAGCAGACGGCTCAGCTCTTCACTGGCATCAATATTGATGGTACCTACCAGTACGGGCTGTCCCTTTGCATGGGCTACAGCCACCTCTTCTACAATGGCATGAAGTTTCTCTGCTTTGGTCTTGTATACTGCATCCTGACGGTCCACACGGATGACGGGCTTGTTGGTGGGTACCTCCACTACGTCCATACCGTAAATCTCACGGAACTCGTTTTCTTCGGTAAGCGCAGTACCGGTCATACCACATTTTTTCTCAAATAAATTAAAGAAGTTCTGGAAAGTAATGGAAGCCAGCGTCTTGCTCTCACGCTTTACCTTCACCTTTTCCTTTGCCTCAATGGCCTGATGAAGGCCATCGGAATAACGACGTCCGGGCATAATACGACCGGTAAACTCGTCTACGATCATGACCTGATTATCTTTCACCACATAATCCTGGTCCCGGAACATCAGATTGTGGGCACGCAGTGCCAGAATAATGGTGTGCTGAATCTCCAGATTCTCAGGGTCCGCAAAATTGTTGATATGAAAGAACTTCTCCACTTTCTGGACACCTACGGCAGTCAGATTAATGACCTTGTCCTTTTCATTTACGATAAAGTCACCGGTCTCCTCTTGGACGATACCCATAATAGCATCCATCTTGGATAATGCCTTCATGTCATCACCACGTTTCAACTGACGGGCCAGCAAATCACACATCTCATATAATGCAGTGGATTTTCCACTCTGTCCGGAAATAATCAAAGGAGTACGGGCCTCGTCCACCAGTACGGAGTCCACCTCATCGATGATACAATAATGCAATCCTCTCAGTACCAGCTGCTCCTTGTAAGTCACCATATTGTCACGCAGATAATCAAAGCCTAACTCATTATTGGTTACATAAGTAATATCACATCCATAGGCCGCCCGTCTCTGCTCAGCAGGCATACTGTTCAATACCACTCCTACAGTAAGTCCCAGGAATACATGCACCTGTCCCATCCACTCCGCGTCACGCTTTGCCAGATAATCATTAACGGTAACTACATGTACACCCTTACCGGTAAGTGCATTCAAATAAGCAGGCAGGGTAGAAACCAATGTCTTACCTTCACCGGTACGCATCTCGGAGATACGTCCCTGGTGCAAAATCACACCACCCATCAACTGCACACGATAATGCTCCATATTTAACACACGCTTTGCAGCCTCTCTTACTACTGCAAATGCCTCCGGCAATATATCATCCAACGTCTCTCCCTGTTCCAACCGGGAACGGAACTCCGTGGTCTTCTCCTTAAGTGCTTCATCGGAAAGTGCCTGCATAGCAGGGCGCAATGCCTCGATTTTGTCCACTATGGGAATAATTCTCTTTAATTCCCTTTCACTATGTGTACCAAATACCTTTTCCAATAATTTCATGTTATCCATACCTTTCAGGTATCCCTCTTCTTCCGGGACACCACAACACGCTACTTATTGTAGCAGATTTATAAACGAGATTCAACACTTTGGTCGTAACAGGAAATTAACATTTTGTAAACATTCTGTAAAACCCTTTGCGGATTTTTATGATATAATGCTTTTCTTTTGTCGACATATTATGATATAATATGGTAGGCGTATTAGCGTTGGCTATTACAGTTTTGGGAAGGGCAGAGTAATCTGGACAAAACATATGAAGATTAGACTTCTGATAACCCAGCTGGTACCTGGGATGATTGTGGCAGAAGATGTGCTCACACTGGATAATCAATTGGTATTAACCAAGGGCACTATCCTGTCGGACAAATTGATTACCAAATTACATATGTACAGCATTTACTCCATTTATGTGCAACGAAAGCCCTCCTTGGTGGTAGAGCTTTCCAATCTTGCAAGTAAGATTCCTTCTTATGCGGAGAGATTAAAGAGCACCCCGGAGTACCAACAGTTCAAGCAGGAATACGAAATAAGTATTGACGCACTGCAAACCACCATCAACAACGTAATCACCAAAAACGCAAAGTTGGATGTGGGCCAATTACTGGATACCTCTCTAAAGCAGCTGACCGAAGCTGCAGGCAATCGCAGTGTTATGGATATGTTGCAAAACATGCGTGAGTACGATGATTCCACCTATGCACACTGTTTGAATTCGGCACTATTTTGTAATATTTTTGCCGGCTGGCTGAAGTTTAGTCCCGGAGATATAGAACTGGCTACTGCCTGTGGTCTGCTTCATGATATCGGCAAGCTGACCATCCCCCATGATATCATCGCCAAACCGGCCAAGCTCACAGAGAAGGAGTATCGTCAGATTAAGACACACCCTGTATCCGGTTATCAGATTCTGCGTTCTGCCGGTGTCAACGAACACATCTATTACAGTGCCCTGATGCACCACGAGCGCAATGACGGCAGCGGCTACCCCATGAATCTAAAGGGTGACCAGATCGACCGCTTTGCCAAGATGGTATCCATCGTAGATGTATATGACGCCATGACAGCTGCCCGGGTCTACCGAGATGCTATGTGTCCCTTTAAGGTCATTGAGATTTTTGAGCAGGAAGGCTTTGAAAAATATGACGTGCAGTATTTACTCACATTCCTTACCAATGTGGTAAATACTTATCTGCAAAATGAATGTCTGCTCAGCGACGGACGGGTAGCCACCATCGTAATGATTAACAAAGACAAGTTGTCCCGCCCCATGGTCAAATGCGAAGACAAGTTTATTGACTTGGCAGAACACCCGGAATTACATATTGAAAAAATCATATAACGGTAGCAGGTTCCCTGCTACCGTTTTTTTCATGCCCTTTCCCTTCCCCGCTAGCGCCTGTCCCAGGCCTCCCTGCGCCCCCTGCCGTCCCTACCGCCACCCGCCACGGGTTTCTTCGTACTGCCTTGGTTGGATTTTCAACAAACGAGCCTTTCAGTAAGGGACGGTGTCTTTTACGGTATGAACATTGCACACCTGCTGTAGGCCCCACAAAGACAGCTTTGGTGTGACTTAGGACAATGTCTGCGGGCCTAGATACTTCCATGGGTATACGTTCCGTGCCATCAGTTGTCTAAGCAAACGCGGGGAGAATAGCACAAGGGACAGGCACGCATCAAAGGGGACATCCATGTCCCCCTTGTGCTCAGCCCACATCCATGTGGGCTGTCCTTGTTTCTTAAGCGTTTGCTAAGACAACGGTATGGCGACTCCACTTGTCATACCCATCGGAAGTATCTAGGCCCGCAGACATTGTTAGCTAAGGTAGGGAGCTGTCTTTGTAGGGCATATTGCAGGCGTAAGCAATGTTCATCCTATAAAAGACGCCGTCAATAAACACTACTGAAAGGCCGATTGTTAGAAAATCCCCAAGGCGGAGAACGAAAACCCGTGGTGGGTAGCGGGAGGAAGGACATGGCAGGTGGCCATGGGAGGTCTCGGACTGGTACAGGACTGGATGGGGAAAGGCATGAAAAAACCTCTGAGGTGTTTCCTCAGAGGTTATATGATTTTATAGGGTAACGCCCTGTTTGAAGATGGCCATGTCGTGGTAGCCGGCTACTTCGGCACATACCTTGGTGCCATCAGCTACCTGAAGAACGTATTCGTAGAAGCGGTCTGCTACTTGATCCATGTCTTCGCGAAGCACATCGCCGGCATTAAAATCAATCCATTTGTGTTTCTTTTGTGCCAAAGCATCGTTGGTGGAAATTTTCACCGTAGGCACCGGGGAGGCAAAAGGAGTCCCTCTACCTGTGGTAAATAATACGATTTGGGCACCTGCTGCCGCCAAAGCGGTGGATGCCACCAGGTCATTGCCCGGAGCACTTAGCAAATGCAAACCGGTCCCCTCTACTCTCTCACCATAGGCCAGCACACCTTTCACAGGAGCACTGCCGGATTTCTGGGTGCATCCCAGAGATTTATCTTCCAAGGTAGAGATGCCCCCTGCCTTGTTGCCGGGGGAAGGATTCTCGTAAATGGTTTGTCCATGGTTCGTAAAATACTGTTTGAAATCATTAATCAAATCCACTGTGCGCTGAAACAGTTGCTCATTCTCGCAACGGTTCATCAGAATTGTCTCCGCACCGAACATCTCCGGCACTTCCGTCAGGATGGTGGTACCACCCCTTGCAATGAGCCGGTCAGAAAAACGGCCCACCAAAGGATTGGCTGTGATACCGGATAATCCGTCACTGCCACCACATTTCATGCCGATAACCAGCTTTTCCACAGAAGTCCGTTCTCTCTGAATGGTGCCTGCATAGGCAATTAATTCCTGCACCAATGCAAGGGCCTGTGCTTCCTCGTCTTCACATTCCTGGGATACCAGGAATTTCACCCGTCTCTCATCCACTTCGCCGATATAAGGCTTCAGTACTTCAATATTACTATTCTCACAACCCAGTCCCAGCACCAACACGCCGCCTGCATTGGGATGACGTATCAAATCCGCCAGAATCTGCCTGGTATACTCCTGGTCATCTCCCATCTGAGAGCAGCCGTAAGGATGGGGAAAAGCAATCACATCCTCCACAGTCCCCTGCAGCATCCGCTTAGCTTTATCCGCAATAGCAGTGGCCACATTGTTCACGCAGCCCACAGTGGGAATAATCCAAATCTCATTGCGTACCCCCACACGGCCATCGCTACGGGGATAGCCCATGAAATAGTCCCTGCCGTTCTTTCTCTGCGCCTGTTCCCCTTCTTCGTGCATCATCTCCGGTCGGTCGCCGGGGGCATCTG
>JAFUKK010000263.1 GCA_017473665.1 Lachnospiraceae bacterium | reverse complement strand
GCTGCCATAAAGGAAGCCCAGCCGGACAGCAGGACTTTTGTGCCCAGAGTACATCATGAGGAGTAGGGATATGAAAATTATATTGGCTTCAGCCTCACCCAGACGACGGGAGCTATTGACACAGATTGGACTGGAATTTGATATTATTACTGCAGACGTGGAAGAGCATTCTGAAAGTCAGGACCCTTCCCGGGTGGTGATGGATTTATCTGCATTGAAAGCATGTGCCGTGTTGGAACAGTTGGGGATGCAACAGATGTTTCAGACGGAGGATATATTAGTCATCGGCGCAGATACTATTGTGTCTTGCGACGGGCGGATATTGGGCAAGCCAAAGGATGAGCAGGATGCAGTATCCATGTTGGAGCGTCTGCAAGATAGGGGGCATCAGGTATATACCGGTATGACTTTACTATATCGCAGGGCCGGGGAGCAAAGTCCCGTACGGAAGCAGTTTTATGAGGAGACAGAGGTGTTCTTTTACCCCATGAGCTCAGCAGAAATAGAGGACTATGTATCCTCTAAAGACCCCATGGACAAAGCAGGCAGTTATGGGATTCAAGGCTTTTGTGCCCGTTATATCAAGGGCATTCGGGGGGATTATAACAACGTGGTAGGCCTGCCTGTGGGAAGACTATACCAGGAAATGAAAGGTTTATTAGGAGATGAGGAAGGCAGTAATATTTGACTTGGACGGTACCTTGTCCGATTCCATTATGAGTATCAAAAACAGCTGTGATGCAGCTTTGGCCCCGTTGGGATTTGGACCCTATACGGTGGAGCAGTATAAATATTTTGTGGGTGATGGTGCTGCCAATCTGATAAAGCGGGCACTGAGAGCCGGAGGCGATGAGCAGCTGATACATTTTGAGGATGGGTTCAGACGTTATCGGGAAATTTTTGCAGAGCATTGTATGGACGGAGTGCATCCCTATGAGGGTATCCGGGAATTGCTGACCGCATTGAAAGAAAAAGGCTTGCAGATAGCAGTATTATCTAATAAGCCTCATCAGGAGACCATACGGGTCATTGAGAACCTTTTTGGTAAAGATTATTTTGATGTGATTCAGGGGCAGAAACCGGAGGTGGCTATCAAGCCCAGCCCGGAAGGGGTATTTCAGATATTAGAGCAGTTAGGGATGAGAGATTATCTTGCGCAAGGACATTCCGTAAAGAATACCGATGATGCTACGGTATTGAGCAAGGATACTGCAGACTTGGAAGATGTATTGCTCTACGTAGGAGATACCGGTACAGATATGCAGACCGGCAAGAGTGCAGGGGCTTTTACGATAGGCTGTCTCTGGGGATTTCGGGAGCGTAAGGAACTGGAAGAACATCACGCAGATGCAATTATAGAAAATCCCTTACAATTACTTGACTATATAGACTAATCATATTATGATTGGTAACGAAGAAATTTGAGTTAAAGGAGGTCTGGCGTATGCACGAATTTGATGATGCGGTACTGGAATGTTTTTTGGAAAACCAGCTGCAGCTGTTTCCTGAGAAAGTGGCAGAGACACCCGAGGAAGCAGAAGAGTTCCTGATGGATTGCATGGCAGTAGTTGTGGATTCTGTGGACGAGGTAATCGAATTCTTCGAGGAGGAAGGCATCGATATGGACGGCGCTGACGGAGAAGATATTCTGGAAGCGGGCGAAGTATTTGACATAGGCGATGGCAGATACCTGATTGTGGAAGGCTGATCTGTGAAGGAGAGTCTGAGCACTCCCCATATAAAGAATGTAAAGGAAAGGCAGTATCCCGGGAATATTCCTGAGATACTGCCTTTAGTATTTATTTGCTTATCGTTGTGAGCGTACTTTCTTTTTCGATCTGCCTGCAAAGAACCGTATCAGAAACCAAAGGGCAAGGGCCCAAAAGATAACAGTAAATATCAGCAGGGTAACGATGGTGGGCATATTATATGCACCGATGGAACCCACATCCAGATAACAGAATAGGATGGTATCACGGGTTGTCTGGTCCATGGTATCATAGTCCAGATACTCTTGGAGGATGCTGATACTTTCGCTATCCATAGGCTTAATTGTACCGGTTACTGTATATTTTGCTTTTTCCAGAGCAGTACCGTCATCCACACCTTTCAGATAGTCCATGGATGCGGACAGCAGTGTTTCTGCAGGCTCCAAATCAGCCTTTTTCACACGTAGTCCCAAGTAGTAATAATCGCCACCGTCAATTAGATACTCCCGGGCATATAATGAATCATCCCGGATCTCATCGCAGTAATAGTCATAGATACCGCTAATGGCACCGGATACATATTCATGGTCAAAGCCTGCTTCTTTTACCGCGCTATAATCAAAGGTGTCTAATGCCTGTGGACCGGTTAACAGCATCTGCAGGGAGGGGAAGGAGAGATATACTCCGGTAATCCCCAATGCGAGAAAAATAATAAAGGCAATAAGATTACCGTGGCAGCTTTTCTTCTTTGATGACTTCATATACCAATTCCTCCTAAATAAAAGCTAGTTTCATTATACTATTCTGCTGCAAAAGTGCAAGGGAAGCAGAGAATGCATTTATAAAATTCTACACACTATAGGTGAGCTGCCTTAATGTTTTCTAATACTTCATAAGGAACAAAAAGCTTTCCATAGCCCACAGCCAAATCCAGTCCCGGTTTATTACTACCATGAAAATCAGAACCGCCACTGAGCAACAAATCATATTTCTCTGCCAGTCTGCGAATCTGCCGTTCTTCTGCAGGGGCGTAGGTGCTGTAAATGGCTTCGATTCCTACGAGTCCCACGGACTTTAACTGTACCACCAGTTCTTCCAGACGGGCATCGCTTAAATGATACAGGATGGGATGGGCCAGTATCGGTATGCCTCCTGCTTCCAGGGTTAGCTGTATTGCCTGCTCCGGTGTCACCTTTTCCCGGGGAATATAGTGGGGAGAGTAATCCCCGATATATCGTTCAAAGGCCTCTGCCATGTTCTTAATATATCCTTTTTCCAACATATATTTGGCATAGTGTGCCCGGGTAATTACCGCCCCGGGGAACCGTTCCAACAGCTTTTCATAGGTAATATCCATACCAATCCCCTGAAGACTTCTGCACATCTTTTCATTTCTTACATTTCTGGACTCTACAAAATCCCGCAGATGCTGTTCAAAAGCGGGAGAGTGTATATCAATATAGAGGCCTACAATATGCACATCTTTACCCTGATACTCCGTAGAAAATTCAATACCCGGAATCACCTCCGGTACAATACGGTCGTTCTCTTTTGTACTATATTGCTCACGTAGTTTCTCTGCATAGTTAAAAGCTTCTTCCACACCGTCTACTGTATCATGGTCCGTCAGTGCAAAAGCACTTAACCCCTTTTCTATAGCATATTCCACCAGGTCTTTTGGTGTATATGTGCCGTCTGATTTTGTTGAGTGTACATGTAAATCTACAAATCTGGTATCCAACATAATTAATTCCTTTCTGTGTTCTGTGTTTGCTTTTACTGTTCCTCAAATGGAGTATCAAAGAAAATGCAGAAGATATGTATAGGAAGTGAAAAAGAAAATCGCATCTGAAACCAACATAAAATGGCGATGCCATATTTATATACTACAACATCGCCATCAAAATTGCAAATGTACGAATTTAATCTTCGTCCTCGGTCTTGTTGGCAGTGAACACCGTACGCTTTCTAGCCATTTCATCGCTGGCCAGATACTCATCGTAGGTGGTAATCTTGTCAATCATACTACCATTGGGCAGAATCTCCATGATACGGTTTGCTGTGGTCTGTACGAACTGATGGTCATGGCAGGAGAATAATGCTACGCCGCCAAACTTAATCAGACCATTGTTCAATGCGGTAATGGATTCCATGTCTAAGTGGTTGGTAGGCTCGTCAAAGATTAAGCAGTTGGCGCCGCTGATCATCATCTTGGACAATAAGCAACGTACCTTCTCACCACCGGAGAGAACCTTTACCTTTTTCACACCATCTTCACCGGCAAAGAGCATACGTCCCAGGAAACCACGTACATAAGTTACATCCTTTACGGGGGAGTAGCCGGTGAGCCAGTCTACAATGGTCAAGTCATTGTCGAATTCCTCAGTATTATCCTTGGGGAAATATGCCTGGGAGGTGGTCACACCCCACTTGAAGCTACCTTCGTCGGGCTCCAACTCACCCACCAGAATCTGGAACAGAGTGGTCTTGGCCAATTCGTTACCGCCTACAAAGGCAATCTTATCATCATGTCCCACTACAAAGGAAATATCATCCAGTACCTTTTCGCCGTTAATGGTCTTGGACAGATGTTCCACAGTCAGTACCTCATTACCGATTTCACGCTCGGGACGGAAGTCGATGTAAGGATATTTACGACTGGAGGGCTTGATCTCATCCAGTTCGATTTTTTCCAATGCACGCTTACGGGAAGTCGCCTGCTTGGACTTGGAAGCATTTGCGGAGAAACGGGAGATAAACTCCTGTAATTCCTTAATCTTTTCTTCCTTCTTCTTATTAGCTTCCTTCATCTGCTTAATCAGCAGCTGGCTGGACTCATACCAGAAGTCGTAGTTACCGGCATACAGCTGGATCTTGCCGTAGTCAATATCTGCGGTATGGGTACATACCTTGTTCAGGAAGTAACGGTCGTGGGAAACCACGATAACGGTATTTTCAAAGTCAATCAGGAAATCCTCCAGCCATGCGATAGCATCTAAGTCTAAATGGTTGGTAGGCTCATCCAGCAGCAGAATGTCAGGATTACCAAACAGTGCCTTTGCCAACAGTACCTTTACCTTGATATTACCATCCAGGTCCTTCATGAGGGAGTAGTGGTACTCAGTGTCGATACCCAGACCATTCAGCAGCATAGCAGCATTGGATTCAGCTTCCCAGCCGTCCATTTCGGCAAATTCAGCTTCCAATTCGCTGGCACGGATACCGTCCTCGTCAGTGAAATCCTCCTTGGCATAGATGGCATCCTTTTCTTTCATAATTTGATACAGACGCTCATTACCCATGATAACAGTGTCCATAACAATACAATCATCATATTTAAAGTGGTCCTGCTCCAGTACGGACAGACGTTGACCGGGGGTAATGGTCACATCACCCTTGGTGGTCTCCAGCTTGCCGGAGAGAATCTTCAGGAAGGTGGACTTACCTGCACCATTGGCACCGATTAAGCCGTAGCAGTTGCCTTCGGTGAACTTGATGTTTACATCCTCAAATAACGCTTTCTTACCAATCCGTAAGGTAACATTGTTTGCACTAATCATATCTAATACCTTTCTGTGTCTGTGGGATGTGTGCACACAAACCCACAATAATAATATATAGAAATACTTACCATACCTATTGTACAGAAAAACGGGAAAAAAGCAAGGGAAAAAAGTACAACTTCAAAACACTGATTATTTATCAAATTAGCACGGTAAAGCGCTGATTTCTTGTGGACTTTTGGGCGGTAGCAATATTGGTCAATAGAATAGCAATATATGGTTGGTTGGTAAAAAAGAGTAAAAATATACTTTGCATATGTTCGTTTCAGATAATTTATTGGGGTTACGAGGTTAATTGTCTGAAAATGAAACGAGGGCCCATATATAGGATGTAATATGTAGAATGGAGGAGGAAAAATGAAACGTAAAAAATGGGGACGTGCGGTAAGTGCAGTTATGGCTGCCATGGTTACTGTTACGTGTATTCCGGAGACCGGAATGACTGTATTGGCAGCACCGGAAGCTGTCTGCGCAGAGTTTGGTACACCGGTGATTGATGGGGAAATGGACGAGGTATGGAGCAGTGCTACCGCCTATACTTTGGACCAGCCTACGCTGCGGGAAGATGTGCAGGCGACGGCCAGAATGCTATGGGATGACAAAGCCCTGTATATTTTGACAGAGGTTTTGGATAATACACCGGATAAGGGGTCTGCTAATGCTTATGAGCAGGATTCCGTAGAGATATTTTTGGATGAATTGTATAATGGCGGCACTTCCTATAGCAGCGATGATTTGCACTACCGTGTAAATTATGAAAATACCAAGACCAGTGATGCAGGTGATGCAAAACGCTGGATTACTGCTGCCAAGACCTTTGAAAGACCTGTAGAAGGTGCAGAGGAAGGTACGGTACAGCAGGGCTATTATATAGAAGCCTGCATTCGGTTTGCAGATACTACCGCGCCCGTAAATGCAATGGAAATGGGATTTGATGTACAGGTAAACGCAGCAGAAGGCGGTTCCCGTAAGGGTACTGTTAATATTTACGATACTACCGGTACTGCTTATCAGGATCCGTCCAAGATGGGTAAGCTGATATTGCAGGGCCGTCAGGAGGGAGAGCAGTCAGGCGCCTTCCCTTATGATTTGCAAAATTACGTGGCAGAGATTAGTGCCATGGATTTAAGCTTGTATGTGCCGGAAACTGCTGACAAGGTGACAGCGGCTCTGGCTACAGCTAATAGCTTATTAAGCAGTGGCAATTATACACAGGCACAGCTGGACGCAGCCTATGAGGATATTATTACGGCAGTAAATAATCTGGCAGTGGCAGCAGAGGAGACCATGGAATATGGCACCGTAATTGTTGATGGTGTGAAGGAAGCCGGTTGGGACAATGCAAAGTTGCTTACAGCAGTGAATGCATTGGACACTACCGAAGCTACCGATGGTACCGCAGATGTACGTTTGCTTTGGGATGAGGCATTCCTTTATGTGCTGGCAGAAGTAAAGGATGCTGATGTATATACGGACCATGGTGCTGATGAGAATGAAGATAGTGTAAACATTACTCTGGCACAGAATACTGCCATGGGCAATCAGGTAAAGGAATATGTGTTGACCGCAGGGGGAGATGCCCTGGCGATCCAGTGGGAGAGCAGCTTTGACTGGGGTACTTGGGGAGCGGTAGCTACCAAGGCTTACAAGGAGGCTACGGATATTTATGCAGATAGTACCGCTACCGCTGACGGATATCTGGTAGAGGCTTGTATTCCCTGGGGCAGTGTGGGGATGACTCCTGCAGATGGCAGTAATTTTGCTTTTGAAGCCATTGTGAATAACTGTAGTACCGCCACAACCACCAGAGATTTCAGACGTGCCATTGCGCTTACGGAGTACCCGGTAAATACGGATACCTGTAAGGCGGATTTCTGGGGAACCGTTTACACCGGTACCTATACGGCAGATTTATTTGCCCAGGATTTGATTAGTTTTGATTTAAATAAGACAGATACCATTACCACCACTGCATCTGACATTGGCAGATACAGTCTGGTGAACTATGCCAATGGTTTTTATGATACCTATGTAGCGCCTTACCCTGAGAAGGGAGCCTATGATGTTTCAAAGATAGAAGCAGCAAAAAGTTATGCTTTGTCTGCAGAGGCCACAGCAGAAGGTATACAGGCACAGAAGGCACAGCTGGAGGCTATGCTGACACAGTTAGAAACAGATAACTGCAACGGCAAACTGATGTCCAAGAAGGGTACCCCTATTGTAGACGGTAAAGGCCAGGATGCAGTATGGGCTAACGCTTATTCTTACTACACGAGCAAAGATAATAGCGGACAGTATGCAGAGATTAAGTCTCTGTGGGATGAAGAGGCTGCTTATTTCCTGGTAAAGGTATTTGATACTTCCTATGATGTCAGCGGTTCCAGTGCCCACGAAAAGGACTCTGTAGAATTTTTCTTTATTCCCATGGAGGATGCACAGCAAAATTCCTTCGGCAGAAATGGCGGCCAGTGGAGAATTAACCGTGCCAACCAGACTACGGTGACCTTTGGCGCCAATGAGCCCTTCTACGCAAAGTTGTCCGAGGTGTCCGATGGCTATATCGTAGAGGCCAGATTTGAGTTTGCTGATGAAATGAATATTACCAATGATTCCATATTGGGTATGGATATCGGTGTGAATCTATGCGCTGACGGAAGTCGTAGCGGTTCTGTGGCATGGGCATCCGGTGATTGTTATTCTAATCCTAATACTGCAGGAGAAATCATCTTCTTGAATAGAAGTGCCGGGGAATCAGTGGTAGGCAGCAATTATAATCCCTATGCATTGTTGAAATTGCTGGATAAGGCCCTGGTAATGGATGCAGAGGATTATGATGCAGAGGATTTTGCACAGAATTATCAGAGAGAGACCTTGCAGCAGTACTATGACAGTGCAGTAGCAGGTACACTTTCTGCACAGGAGATAGATACTTATTATGATGCAGTGATTGATATGATGTCACGAATTACTTATGACGGCCGGCATAAGTCCGTATTAGGATTTGAAGCGAATGCAGAGTATCCGGATGCCTTTACCATGAAGGATGGAAGTATTGTGGACTCTGAGGCAGATTGGGCATTGCGTCATGATGAGATTCAGGATTTATATGAGTTTTATATGTACGGAAAGCTTCCCGAGGCGGAAGCGACCGGTCTGACCAAGAGTTTTACAGCCAGTGAAGACGGTTCTGAGTATACCATCACTGTCAGCAGAGAAGGTATTGAGCCTGCCGGCTTTACCTTTAAGGTGAATATCCCTGAGGGAGAGGCTCCCGAAGGTGGATGGCCCTATATTATTAACTACGGTGGTAATGTGTCAGGTGCACAGGAGGCCGGTTATGCAGTAGTGGAATACAGTAATTACGGCGACGTGGCATCCAACGACAGCTACTATAACGGTGTATTTTATACCATGTATCCTGAATGTAAGGGAGACCAGTATGTGAAGGGCGTAGGCCCTCTGGCAGCCAGAGCATGGGGCGCAGGTCTGATTATTGACTGTATTGAAGCCAAAACCGGCAGATTGGGTGAACTGGATCCTGCCAAGAGCGTGGTATCAGGCTTTAGTTTTCTGGGTAAGACCACTTTGGTGACCGGTGTATTGGAGGATCGTATCGCTGTGACCAATCCCCAGCATTCCGGTATCGGTGGTGCGGCACCCTTCCGTTATTCATCCCAGGGTAAATATTACTCTAATGAAGAATATGATATGTTAAACAGCTATCTGATTACCAAGACAGAGCCCATTGGTCAGGTACAGGGTCAGGGTATGGCATGGGTGAAGACCATCTTTGCAGATTTCCTGGGTGGAGATAATACTCCCTTTGATACTTACATGTTATTATCACTGGTGGCACCCAGAGGACTGTTTGTGTCCTCCGGTTACTATGACAATGGTACGGACCCTGAGGGAATGTACGCTTCCTATCTGGGAGCCAGACAGGTGTATGATTTCCTGGGACACAAAGATAAGATTGCTTTTGGTAACTTCGAGACCTCATTGTCCGCAGTACATTCCGTTGGAGATGGAGAAGTAGAGGCACTGTTGCGGTTCTGTGATTATTATTTCTATGGTAAAGAATTACCGGAAGGATTTTATGACACCGTATACGATGAATCTCCTGACAGAGCAGAGTATGATGTGATTCGTATGCCCCTCAATGAAGATTTGATTGAGCAGCTGGAAAGCCAGCAGTCCCAAGGGGCCCCGGAGGCAAAGCAGTCTGCAGGCAAGTTGCTGGAGATTCTGTTACAGATGCAGTCAAATAATACCTTGGACAGACTGGATGGAGACAAGAAAGCGCAAGTGAATCAATTGCTGGCCAAGAGTTTGCTGACCATTTCTAATGAGGGCGGGCAGGAGACAGGAATCAAAGCCATGACCGGCGGTTTGATGCATCAGAATTTCAAACAGGGTGACAGCTTTACTCTGAAGGCCTCTGTTGCAGATGCCACCCAGTGCCCTGCACTTGATAGCAAATACGATGC
>JAFUKK010000262.1 GCA_017473665.1 Lachnospiraceae bacterium | reverse complement strand
TAGAAATCGAAGCTCATGTGAAGGCAGCAAAGAGATCTAAACCTGTCACCACACAAGTTCCTGTAGAAAAATCCGAAAAAGAATCTAACGTGACAACAAACTCTTTTCAAGATAAAGTTGTAGTTATTACCGGCGGTGCCCAGGGCATCGGCAAATGTATCGCAGAAGAATTTGCCCAACAAGGGGCGTTGGTCAGCGTCATCGACAAGCAACAGGGACACCATTATGTGGGTGATATTGCTGATAAAGCTGTGTTGGAGGCCTATGTCAAGCAAGTGATTGATACTTACGGTCATGTAGATTATCTAATTAACAATGCAGCACCTTTATTCAAAGGCATAGAAGAGTGCACTTATGAGGAATTTGAATATGCCCATCGGGTAGGTGTTACGGCCCCTTTTTATCTAACCAAATTATTTACACCTCATTTTGCGCCGGGAGCTTCTATCATCAATATTTCCTCCTCTCGTGACCGAATGAGTCAACCGCAAAGTGAAAGCTATTCTGCAGCTAAGGGTGGTATTGCAGCGCTTACCCATGCACTGGCAGTCAGCCTATCAGGAAAGGTACGGGTGAATTCCATCTCTCCCGGCTGGATTGATACAGATTACAAGGAATACACCGGCCCCGATGCAGCACAGCAGCCTGTCGGACGGGTGGGAAATCCCATGGATATTGCCCATATGGTATTATATTTATGTTCTGACAAGGCCGGATTTATTACCGGAGAAAATATATGCATCGACGGCGGCATGACCAAGCAGATGATTTATCATGGGGAGCATGGTTGGACTTTAACCTAAAACATACAAGGAGTAATTTATGGCTACATGGAATTCCAGGGGACTACGTGGTTCCACTTTGGAAGAAATGATAAACAGAACCAATGAAAAATACGCGGAAAGCGGACTTGCACTGATTCAAAAGGTGCCCACCCCCATTACCCCTATCAAAATGGATAAGGAGAAGCATCAAATTACACTTGCATATTTCGAACAGAAGAGTACTGTGGACTACATTGGTGCGGTACAGGGTATTCCGGTATGCTTTGATGCCAAAGAATGTGCAGTAGATACTTTTTCTCTGCAAAATATTCATGCCCACCAGGTAGAATTCATGGAAAAATTTGAAAAACAGGGTGGCATTGCATTTTTTCTCATATATTATACCCATAAAAATGTGCTATACTATTTACCGTATGAGATGTTGCGTTTTTTTTGGGACAGAGCTCAGGAAGGTGGAAGAAAAAGTTTCCGCTATGAGGAACTGAATCCGGCTTATATTCTTCCCCAACACCATGGCGTACTGGTCCCTTATCTGGAAGGGTTAAAGCTGGATTTAGAGGACCGGGATGAAGAGTAAGTCTTAACCCATTAGAAAACATTGCAAAATAAAAATATTTCCCTTGACAGTAGTATTGTCATTGGTTATACTAGTGGAAAGTTTATTGTGCTACCATGCTAATTGATTAGCACGTTACTTCGCTAAAGCGATGTGAAATAATAGAAATTAAGAAAGCATACATATGCCGTTTTCCGGCAGATTGAGAGGAATTATGAGTAAAAGATTATTACATACCCCCGATGGTGTACGGGATTTATATGGTACAGAGTTTGGACGCAAATTAGAGATTCAAAAGCAAATTATGTCCCGGATGCAGTCCTACGGTTATCAGGAGATTCAGACACCTACATTTGAATATTTAGATGTATATTCCAAGGAGATAGGTACCACACCTACCCGTGATTTATACAAATTCTTTGATAAAGAAGGACATACGTTGGCACTTCGTCCGGATTTTACCCCTTCTGTAGCCAGATGTGTTGCTAAATACTTTATGGAAGAGACAAAACCCATCCGTTTATGCTATGTGGGCAATACCTTTACCAATTCTTCTCTGTTACAGGGTAAGCTGAAAGAAGTAACCCAGATGGGTGTGGAACTAATCAATGACACCTCTGTAGAAGCAGATGCAGAAATGATTCAACTGGTGGTTGAGTCCTTAAAGAGCAGTGGCCTTACTAATTTCAAGATTATTATCGGTGAAGCAGAATATTTTGAAGGCATTTGCGAAAAAGCCGGTCTTGATCGGGATATTATCAGTGAACTACGTAGCTATGTAAGCGACAAAAATTACATGCCTGTATGCGAGCTTCTGGAACAACAGCCACTTTCCGCATCCAGCAAGGAAATCATCCGCAAAATGGCAGATATTACCAGTGATTTCAGTGATTTTAATGTAGCCAGAGCACTGGCAGATAATCCCCGTTCCCTGGCAGCTGTGGACCGTCTGGAACACCTCAGTCAGGTACTGAAAGACAATCAGATGGAAGAGTATGTGTCCTTTGACCTGAGCATGGTCAGCGAATATACCTATTATACGGGTATTATTTTCAAGGCATATTCCCGTGGAGTAGGTTCCCCTTTGGTTAGCGGCGGACGTTATGATAAGTTGCTCCATCGTTTCGGCAAAGATGCAGCAGCTATTGGCTTTGCAGTAGTAATTGATGAATTAATGGCAGCTTTAAGCCGTCAGGACAGTGGTAAAGATCAGTATCTGACTTTTGCACTGGGCAAGGGCCGACTGGCTCAGAAAACCCTAGAATTATTAGAACAAATGGGGATCACCTGTGAGGAGATGAAGGATAAGAGTTCCCGTAAGCTTATCTTTGTAAATGAAGAGTTAAAGGTACGTTTCTTCTTATCCAAGGGCCCGGATGTTCCTACTTATGTAGAGTATGGCGCGGCGGACATCGGCGTGGTAGGAAAAGATACTATTGAAGAAGAGCAGCGTAATGTATGTGAGGTGTTAGACCTTGGCTTTGGCAAGTGCCGTATGTGTGTATGCGGTCCTGCTTCCGCCAGAGAATTGCTACAGCATCACGAGAGGATTCGTGTGGCCAGCAAGTATCCGGAAATGGCCAAAGATTATTTCTACAACAAGAAGCACCAGACCATTGACATTATCAAACTCAATGGTTCTGTGGAATTAGGTCCCATCATGGAGCTATCCGATGTGATCGTGGATATTGTAGAAACCGGTTCCACCTTGAAGGAAAACGGTCTGGAGGTACTGGAGGAAATTTGTCCTCTGTCCGCCAGAGTGATTGTAAATCCCGTAAGTATGCAGATGCAATCCGCCCGTATCAAAGAGCTGATTGGCAAACTCCGGGATATTGTAGCAACTGAATCAAAATAATAGTAGCGGCTGACCTTCAGCCCTGTTTATAAAGGTAGGTAAGTATATGAGAATTATCAAATTAACCAACGAAACCAAAACCAATGTTTTGGAAGACTTATTAAAAAGAAGTCCTAACAACTACGGCACTTATGAAAGCACCGTAAATGAAATAATTGAAAATGTAAAAACCAATAAAGACCAAGCATTATTTGAATACACTGCCAAGTTCGATAAATATACTTTAACAACAGAAAATATCAAGGTTACCCGGGAAGAAATAGACGCCGCTTATAAAGAGTTGGATCCCAATTTAATCGAAGTAATCAAGAAATCTGCTGAAAACATCCGTACTTTCCACAATAAGCAGCTTAGAAACAGCTGGTTTGATGCAAAGCCCGACGGTACTATTCTGGGTATGAAGATCACTGCCATTGAAAAGGCGGGTGTATACGTCCCCGGCGGCAAGGCAGCGTATCCTTCCAGTGTGCTGATGAATGTGATTCCTGCCAAAGTAGCAGGTGTGGATGAAATCATTATGACCACCCCTCCCGGAGCCACCGGCAAGGTAAATCCCGGTACTCTGGTAGCTGCTGACATTGCAGGGGTAGATACTATCTACAAAGTAGGCGGTGCACAGGCTATCGCTGCTATGGCATTTGGTACCCAGTCCATTCCTAAAGTGGATAAGATCACCGGCCCCGGCAACATTTTCGTAGCTTTGGCTAAGAAAGCAGTATACGGTTACGTAAGTATTGATTCCATCGCCGGCCCCAGTGAAATTCTGGTACTGGCTGACGAAACGGCAAATCCCCGCTATGTGGCGGCTGATTTATTGTCACAGGCGGAGCATGATGAGCTGGCAAGTGCTATTCTGATTACCACCTCAAGAGAATTAGCCAAGAAGGTTTC